>JACZVB010000013.1 GCA_022572865.1 Chloroflexota bacterium
TCGGTCAGAGAGAACCCTAGGCTCTTGGCCTTGCGTATGAAGGTGAGCCGCTCCACATTCTTCTCCTCGTACAAACGATAACCTGAGTCTGTGCGCTCCGGTTCATGCAACAGACCTAGCAACTCGTAGTAGCGTATGGTCTTGGTGGTCAACCCTGCCTGCTGACCCGCCTCACCGATTTTTAATCCTTCTCTCATCGACTCCCCCTTCCTGTGATGCGAAGTTTCTATAATCTAAGATGCGATGATAAGGAGAAGGATTCTAGGTTACAGTCAACTAGCAGCTATATTACTTACTCGAAGTTAAATGCTTCTCCAATCATAGCAAGCGGATGCTTTCTTCCATAATCATTGACTCATCTGTCAGTAAACTTTAACCATCTGGAAGAACTCATGGTGGGGACAGAATAGCCGGATGCTGGGGGTGGTGCCAGGGGAAACAGGCGTCATTGATGGCGAGGTCCGGATTTTGGAAGCGGGTCATGGGGCCCGAGGCAATTACAGATCGTTGATAGGAGATTAGGGGTTGTTGAGGGAACATAAACTGGAACTCGGGGCTGTGCATGAAACCCCTAATGGAACGAGTCCTCTCCTGCAGGATGATCTTGAAGGCGTAGCTAGTTCACGCGGCACCTGGTGGTGTTAAGACCCTAATTAGCGTGATCCGTTCAAGAATAGGTTTCGGGACCTCTTCTAACTTTCCCAACGTGCCCTTTTGGCAAGTCCGGACACCCCAGCGCAGACGGGGTCAGGCTCCCCCGGCTACGGCCACCCACACTAGCAACGCTCTCGATGGAGTTGGACTATAATTCTTTCTGGGGAAACATCAAATTAAAACAGATGCCTCCCTCTGGGGCTCCATAAGGGGGGTGTGCCGCCTAGATACAATAGATGGCATCCCGAAGGTAGCTCCAAAAGGATTTCTTTTCGGTTACACTCTTCACTGGTTTATTGGATTAGACAATGATTAGCCACTCCGTTCCGAGCTCACAATCAGCGTGGCCCGAATGTGCGAACCAGCCTACTGGTGACCGGATTGGGATCATGCTCAGAATAGGCTCGATGTTGCCTATAATGGATTTTCTCATATAATACTTAGTAGGGAGACGGGGTTTCGTTAGGCCGCTACCCCACTAATTTTATTAACGGTGAGCCAGATGTCTCAAGGCACGCTTAAATCGGAACGCCCCGGAAGTTGGGATGCCGAACTCCTCAGGCTAACGACCTTCCTGCGCTCAGAGCCTGACATTAGTGAGTCGGAGCGTTGGTGGGAGAAAGTGGTTGGTGGTCGACCTGATGAGACGGTTTCTCGTCCGGGCTTGGGTCAACTCAGACAAACCGGAAAGCTGGTCGGTAAACTTCTGGCTATCTCAGTTAACTTAGCTCGCGTTGATTGGGTCCTCCAAGCCCCTCTCCCGAACCCAACTGAACCACCAGAGGAACCATCCCCGCTTGGTCCCTTCCCCGATGTGTTGAAGCCATTTGAAGACGTTGTCAACAGCTGGCTAGAAAAATGTCCAGCAGTGGCTCGATTGGCATTTGGAGCTGTGTTGGTCCTGCCGGTTAAAGATCACCTATCTGGGTACAGGCGCCTTGCCCAATTTCTGCCTGATTTGAAGATCGATGCGGACGGATCTTCCGACCTCTTGTATCAGATAAATCGTCCTCGTAAGTCCGGCACCGACATCTCCGGGTTGATAATCAATCGACTCAGCAAATGGTCCGTTTCACGAGGTACGTTGTTGAGAATTTCATTGGAGCCCGGAGCAACGTCAACAATCAGCCGAGGAACATTCCGGTTCGCTTGTCGGGCAGAGTTAGACATTAACACTGCGGCGGATTTCGACGGAGACTTCTCTAGGGAAAGCCTACCATTTGTCTTTGACGAATTAACCAGGCTTGGAAAAGAAATTTCTGTGAAAGGCGATATCCCTTGACGCTGAAACTTGAGTCATCAACTACTGACGCATACGACCAGGAGCAGATACCGCCTGGGTCTACTGCGCTCGACGAGGGGGTCAATCCGTTAAGTTTCAGGAACGTCGACTGGTTCCTTAGTAACTTGATTGAACCTGATGCTGAGGATGAATGCTCACACCAGGTGACAACCGATCAGCAGAGGTATGCGATCCTAAGCCAGAGTGATTCGCGCACCGCCTTTCGCGTGATCTATTGCAATCATTTCGGCGTTCCTTATCGATTCCCGATAGGTGATGCCGAAATGGTGTACGGAACATCTGCGAATGATCCCTTGCTGCGTCTCGCCGTTGAGCGAGGCGTCCTTGTCGATACTAGTATTCGTCAGCTTAGAGACGTTCCGACTGAATCGCAGTTTCGCACGACGTCTGATATGGGAATTCTGTTTGACCTGGTAGCCAGTCGTGACCCACATCTACTCGGCGTACACGGAAAGGTGGTCACACAGATTGAGAATGCTTTCTTCGCAGCAAGTGAGGAAGTTTTCGAGGGTGGTTTTGACTCGAACTTCTCGCTCGCCATAACTGCGCTCGTCCACACCCACGGAATGGTTGCGATAGAAGCGCTAAACAAGGCTATCAGCATTGAACGGAACTTTGAAGTCAAAGCTGAAGCCATCCAGCAGATCGGCTCGATTGAAGATGCTCGAACACACAATCTTCGGTTGGCAATACTCCTAAATCAGCTTGAATCAGATGACGCCCGAATCCGAGACGCGGCATCAATCGGGGTCGCAGATATGGACGATCCTTCAGCAATTCAGGCTGTCCTTGAGGCTCTTGAAAAAGAGACCTCTACTTCGCTTCGCCGCAATCTGGGATTAGTGCTCGGTCAGTTGGAAGAGACCGGTGCCGCTTCTGCTGAGAGGTAATCTAATGGAGCGTCGATGGATGACTCACCCTGACATCCGTTGGCTGGCGCCGGGCGAATTGCAGGCCGCAGCGCTTATCGATCTTAAAACGGACGGCAATAATCTATCAGTCTTTGAGGTCCGTGACAGAGCTGACGAGGAGCGCGTGGCGACCGCCCTGGCTGCTACACGAGAAAACCCCCAGGAATACGATTATGCCGTATTCTCAGACGAGGAACTGTCGGCGCTAGGTGTGAGGTCCGAACCCTCAAAGGGGAGGACTCCAGATGACACCGTAAACGTAATGCATCGAATCCTCATAAACCTCACAGCGAAGCAGCTTGCCGAAGTGGCAAAGTTAATATCTCGAGGGGAGTACACCCGAATTCTAAAAAAGCAGATGAAGTCGTTATTAGTTGACGCCTTAGCGTCTGGGACACTCGTCGAGGAGCGGATAAATGAGAAACTGAAGATCCGCTTACAAGGTGATCGAAGATAGTTCAGCATTGCGTGCACAGGAATCATTCTGTCACCCAAAGCAATTTCATTTCTCCACAAACAAGTCCTTATGGAGATGGCCGAATTCCGACGAGTGTCAACTAGGTGGAGAGCCATCCCCCTTTTGGAGATCCCATCCTCTTACTGGCCATGCCTAGTTTACCATTAGGGGTTAGGGACGGACGAGATCAGGGGTATCGTGTAAATTTTACGCGGTTTCGAGGGGAGCCACCGCGGGTGACTTTACCAGCGGGGCCCGCTCCTCCGCTCTCCGCCGCCCTCACGAGGCCGAGCCTCGTTCACGGTTAACGTTCGGCCTTCGAGGTCTTTGCCGTTCAGGCCTTCGATGGCGGCCCGGGCTTCGGTATCGTCCGACATGTCCACGAAGCCAAATCCTTTGGAACGGCCCGAATCGCGATCCATGATCACCCTGGCTTCGTCAACCGTGCCGTAGGGGGCAAAGGCCTCCCTCAGCTGTTGTTCGTTCATGTCGTACGACAGATTGCCCACATAGATGTTCATGCGGTGCTCCTTTCAGTCTCGAATTCTCAGCTCTGTATCGCTCATGAGGGCATCTCCTGCTTGGGCCACCGGGCGATCAATGCATCCCCCGTTTGGACAGCCCATCATCTTACTTGCCATTCTACAGTAGAAAATGAAAGTTAGAAGAGCCCAGAAAGTAGGTGAGAATAGAGCCGCCATGCCTAGCCAAGCATCTCCCGAACCTGTCCAATCGGTTCAACTTTCCAAAAGGGCACTTTGGGAAAGTCCAGGGGCAGCGCCTGACCGGGGAGGTTCCAGCTGTACATACCAGCCTACGATCTGGAGAAGAGCCTGCACAAACTATGCCTGCCCAAAGCGGTCAAGTACTAGTCGTTGCGCATTGTCCAGATTAATCTCAATCAAGATTGGGGTACGGCTGGTGCGCCATGCCAGGAGGCTTGTGTTCCAACTTGCTGAAGTGATGGTGACCAGGGATGTGTTCAATGAAATGCTGGAGAGAATAGGGAGGTTTCGTCTCGCTCCTGGTTAGCAGACCATCGAAGAGCGTGGATTCATGATCATATCGAGGCTGCCCAGGGCAAGGTGCGCGACCTTCCAAGGTGGGAGTCGGTCTGAAAAAGCCGGGTTCGCGCCTTAGAGGGTGGTTCGGAGTGGTTGAATGGCACCGCTAGGTGAGCTTGAGCACGTAATATGGCGATTGACACGATCAGCAACGGTATATACAGTACGTGCCATCCCAGAACGTAGTGTTCGCGAGGGCACCGGGTTCCATCTGGGAAATTCAGGTTAAAAAAGACTTCTAAAGTGCCACAACGCAGGTCCATGGAAGGGCCACGCAGAGATAGGCGGCCGGGCGGACGCCGGTTTTTTCATCGGCGCAAGGTTTGCGTCTTCTGCGTGGAAAAGGTGGAGCACATCGATTACAAAGACCCAGTGAGGTTAAGGCGCTTCATTTCAGATATGGGCAAGATAGAGCCAAGGCGACAGACCGGTACCTGCGCCAAGCACCAGCGGGCCCTTACCAGGGCTTTGAAACGGGCCCGAACCATAGCGTTACTGCCCTTCGCTGCGAATCACATCATGGAGACCGGCCCCATCGTAGTGATGGAGTAATCAGACCTCCGCCACGGCTAAAGGTATTGGGTATGCCCAGGCGGCACCCTCCTGCTTCATGACAAAAATGGACACGGGGTAGGTCCCAACGGCAGGCACAGTCAGTTCTCAAGCGCCAGTGCTGGTAGGATTTTGTATTCTGCCTGAAGTTTTCGACACCAGACCTTGTTTTCAAATAAAGCTGCTATTTGATGGCTGAGATACAAGAGGTTCCGACACATCTCATCACTTCCCGTGGAGGCCATGGGCGGATCTGAGGCGACCCTGTCCCGGGACATCGGCATAGGACTGATGGGCCTGGGGGGTGTGGGGGGAGGCGTCGCCCAGGTGCTCTCCAGCAAGGCCCAGGCCCTGTGCTCCATAGCCGGGTCTTCCCTATCTTTGCGAAGGGTTTTAGTCAGAGACCCGGGGAAGTCTCGTTCTTTTGACCCTCCGCCTCAGTTGCTGACCACCTCCCCCGACGATATCCTGGACGATCCTGACATCCACATCGTTATAGAAGTCATTGGCGGAGAATCCCCCGCCCACGAGTATATTTCCAAAGCCCTGACTCGGGGCAAGCACGTGGTCACAGCCAACAAGGAGGTGATAGGCAGACACGGCCCAGACCTGCTGAAACTTAGCGGCCTGCACCGGGTGGCCCTTCTCTACGAGGCCAGTGCAGGGGGTGGAATCCCCCTCATCAGCACACTGGCCCAGGACCTGTCCGCCAACGATATCAGCGGCATTACTGCTATCATCAATGGGACCACCAATTACATTCTGACCCGCATGGCCCAGGATGGCCTCGACTTCCAGAAGGCCCTGGCCCAGGCCAGTGAGTTGGGCTACGCCGAACCTGACCCCAGCGACGACATCGAGGGGACTGACGCAGCCCACAAGCTGGCCGTTATGGCTACCCTGGCCTTTCACGCGGATGTCCGCTCCGATGACATCTACAGAGAGGGAATCTCCCGCCTTACCGCTAGTGACTTCCAGTATGCAAAGGAGTTGGGCTACGTCATCAAACTGCTAGCTATAGGGAAAAACAACGATGACTCGATTCAGGTCAGGGTGCATCCGGCGCTGCTGCCCCAAGATCTGCTGCTGGCCAAGGTAGATGGAGTCTTCAACGCAGTCCAGATCGATGCCGATGTGGCCGGACGAATTCTGCTATACGGTAGGGGCGCGGGGCCTATGCCCACGGCCAGCGCCATCATCTCCGACGTGGTGAAGATCGCAAAGAGCATCTCTTCCGGCCAGGCCGATAGCTGGTCTCCCTCGGCTATCTACTCCAAGAAGATTCAGCTGATGGAGGAGATCGAGACCCAGTTCTACCTTCGCCTGACGGTGGAGGATACCTATGGGGTCCTGGCCCAGATAACCCGGATTTTCGGAGAGAATCGTATAAGCCTGGCCTCAGTGATCCAGAAGCGGACCGATGAGAAGGCAGGTACCGCAGAGATAGTCCTCATGACCCACCCTGCTCTCGAGCGGGCCATGCGGAATGCGATATCCCAGATGGAAGGTCTAAAAGCCGTCAAAGAGATAGGCAACGTAGTGCGTGTAGAGGCTTGAAGTTGTCCACTGAGAAGCATAGGCTGCCCTGAAATGGCTTTAGGAGTCCTAAACAGATACGGAGCAGATCTGCCCCTCACCCCCTCCACCCCTGTGATAACCCTTGGGGAGGGCGATACCCCCCTGGTCAGGTCCCAGAGGATAGAGGCGGAGCTTGGTGTGGGCCGTCTCTACTTCAAGCTCGAAGGCTGCAATCCCACGGGGTCCTTCAAGGACCGGGGAATGGTTGTAGCCGTGGCCAAGGCCCTGGAATCCGGGGCGAAGGCGATAATGTGCGCCTCAACGGGAAACACCAGCGCTTCGGCGGCGGCCTTCG
This sequence comes from Chloroflexota bacterium, assembly GCA_022572865.1. The sequence continues at coordinate 6,815 of JACZVB010000013.1, forward strand.
GGGCCAGGTTTGGCCTGACCACCTATGTCCTGGTCCCAAAGGGCAACATAGCCCAGGGGAAATTGTCCCAGGCCCTGGTCCATAACGCCAGGATAGTCCTTATAGACGGCAGCTTCGATCAGACCCTCAGGATCGTCCTCGACCTTACAAAAAAACACCCGATCGCCCTGGTGAACTCCTTGAATCCGTATCGTATCGAAGGGCAGAAGACTGCGGCCTTCGAGATTGTAGATACCCTGGGGGACGCCCCGGACTACCTCTTCATTCCGGTGGGTAATGCGGGTAACATTACAGCTTACTGGAAGGGATTCAACGAGTATTACGATAAGAAAATAGCACGGAGCAAGCCACGAATGATGGGATTTCAGGCCGCGGGAGCGGCTCCTATCGTCGATGGAGCGCCGGTACAGAACCCCCAGACCGTGGCCTCCGCCATTAGGATAGGGAACCCGGCCAGCTGGCAGGGGGCCCTGGCCGCCAAGCAAGAGTCGGGAGGCGTTATCGGGAAAGTCAGTGACGATGAGATACTGGAAGCGTACCAGGACCTGGCCCGTAAAGAAGGCATCTTTGGTGAGCCGGCCTCTGCGGCCTCCCTGGCGGGCTTGATGAAACAAGTACAGAATGGCGTAGACTTCAAGGGAAGAACCGTGGTCTGCATCATCACGGGCAACGGTCTGAAGGACCAGGAGACGGCCCTGAGGTCCGATGTATCCATGATGGAGGCTGCGCCGTCCCTGGAGGAAGTAGAGGCGGTGATAGAACTGGGCGTGACCCAGTCTTAGCCTTATATCTGCTATGCCGTTTCTGAAAGAGGATAAACCGTGATAGACGGGTCTGCCATAGAGAAAGCCGTGGCCCGTATCATCGAGGCCATTGGCGACGACGCTGCAAGAGAAGGTCTAAAGGGCACGCCCGGAAGGGTTGCCTCCGCATATGCCGAGCTGTTCTCAGGCATCGGTAAGGACCCGTCGGAGGAGCTGCGCTCCGGCTTCGAGGAAGACCATCGGGATATGGTCATCCTACGGGACATGCCCTTTTATTCGATGTGTGAGCACCATTTCCTTCCCTTCTTCGGGACAGCCCATCTGGGATATCTGCCCAACGGCAAGGTCGTAGGGGTGAGCAAGCTGGCCAGGGTGGTTGACATCCTGGCCAAGAGGCCTCAGATGCAGGAGCGGCTCACGGCGCAGATAGCCGATACGATATTCGATGCGGTGCACCCCGATGGAGTGGCGGTGATCATAAGCGCAGAGCACCTTTGCATGACCATGAGGGGGGTAAACGTGCCGGGGACTAAGGTTCTTACCCTGGCCACCAGAGGAGATTTCAAAGGCAGCATTGTGACTCTTGAGCAGTTAGTGTCCATAGTGAAGGGGAGTTGATGGCGTCCTATCACATAGTCCAGGAGACCTTCGATACCCTGGCCTCAGGATGGGAAGCCCTACTTTCCCAGTCCCGCAGCAACACCGTCTTCGCCACTCCCACCTGGCTGCGATTGTGGTGGGATCAGCTCTCCGATCACCATGAGATGCTGCTTTTCGGCGTTCAAGAGGAACGCCAGCTCATTGCGGTGGCGCCTCTCAAGAGAAAGAATGGCCAGGTCTCATTCATCGGCAGCCCTAACGTCTGCGACTACATGGACTTCATCGTCAAGGAGGGACAGGACAGGGAGGTCTACGAGGCCCTGGCAGACCACCTATTGGCCCTGGAATGGGACGCCTTGTGCCTCAATGGCATAGCAGCGGATTCTCCGACCATGGCTTACCTGCCCGACCTGCTGAAAGAGAGGGGGATAACCGCGACAGTGCGGCCCGAGGAGGTATGTCCCAAGATAGACCTGCCCTCCACCTGGGACGAGTATCTGGGGCAGTTGAGCAAGAAGAACCGCCACGAGCTGCGGCGGAAGATGCGCCGACTTTACAGCGCTGGGGATGTACGATATTATGTCGCCGCCGAGTGTAATGGCTATTCCAAAGACTTGGAGGAGTTCCTTTCGCTGCTAACCAACAGCCGCGCCGATAAAGCCCTGTTCATGACCCGGGAGATCAAAGACTTCTTTCAGTCTGTAGTCCCAGGGATGGCGGAGCAGGGGATTGCGCGTCTCTCATTCCTGGAGTTGGACGGGAAGCGGGTCTCCTCGGTCATCTGTTTCGACTATAACGACTCATATTATTTGTACAACAGCGGCTACGATACGGAATACGCGTCCTTGAGCGTCGGACTTCTGCTGAAGGTCCTCTGCTTAAAGGAGGCCATAGAGGCGGGCAAAAAACAGTTTAATTTCCTTAGAGGCTCCGAGGTCTATAAATATCGACTCGGGGCCGTTGACGAAGTAATTTACACCATCTCGGCAACCCGGTAACCCATAAGAATCCTTCAACCCAGACTGTTCATCTAGTAGTCGATGCGAACCGAACCCCTAAGCATAGCCCTGGTTAGCGTGCACGGCTGTCCCCTGGCCCGGCTGGGAGAGAGGGACACCGGTGGGATGAACGTATACCTTCTCCAGCTGGCCAAAGAGCTGGGGGAAAAAGGTATTCGGGCCGATGTCTTCACCCGCTACCATGATCCAAAGGACCCCCAGGTGGTGGAGCTGGGCCCCAATGCCCGGGTCATCCACATCGAGGCGGGAAGCTGGCACGAGGCCAAAAACGACATCTACCCTCTCCTCCCCGAGTTCGTGGACAACATGGTCCGGTTCCAGGAGTCCAATGGCCTGGACTATGACCTGTACCACAGCCACTACTGGCTCTCTGGGCAGGCGGTGTCGATGCTCAACGGCGACTATGCAATTCCCCACGTGGCCAGCTTTCACACCTTGGGAGAGGCCAAGATCCGGGCCCGCCCCGCCGAGATAGAAAGCGACTTGAGAATCCGCTCCGAAAGGGCGATTCTCGACCAGGCAGACCAGATCGTCGCCGTCAGTGAGCATGAGCGGCTCAACATGATCGATTACTACGACGCTTCCCCTGATAAGATCCGGGTCATTCCGTGCGGGGTCGATATGGATACCTTCAGGCCCCGGGACAAGGGTGAGTCTCGGAGGGAGCTTGGCATCAGTGATTCCAAGGTGCTCCTCTTCGTGGGAAGGGTGCAGCCGTTGAAGGGCCCCGAGCTGCTGCTGAGGGCCGTTGCCAACCTCAAGAAGAGGGAGGGCCTGCGCCTTCTGATCGTGGGCGGAGACGAAGAGGGGGATGCGGAGATAAATAAGCTAAGAGAACTGGCTCAGGAACTGGATATAACCCGTATGGTGTCCTTCGAGGGGGTCGTACAGCAGAAGAGGCTCTCCCTGTACTACAACGCCGCCGATGTGTGTATCGTCCCGTCCTATTATGAAAGCTTCGGACTGGTTGCCGCAGAGGCCCTGGCTTGCGGCACCCCGGTCATAGCGGCCAGAGTCGGCGGCTTGAGAGAGACTGTGACCGATGGTGTAAACGGCTACCTCATCCCCTCCCGGTCCCCCGAGGCCTTCGCGGAGAGGATCGATCTTCTTCTGGACAACGACTATCTCTGTAAAGCCCTGGGGGCACGTGCCCGGACCTCGGTGCAGCGCCTGGACTGGCCCATCGTTGCTGATCAGATAGCGACTCTGTACGGGTCGCTAGCCCTGGCCTGCAACTGACCTTCCCTTAGGCTCCCCCCTTCAGCATCTTCTCGTACCACACGGTGACCGCCTGTCTCTCGAATCCCCCGGCCCGGTAGATTCTGTGAGCGCTGGGGTTGAGGCTGTCGACGGTGAGGTCTATACGGGCAGCGCCCTTGCCCCTGAGATAGTCCACCCCGGCCCGCATGACGGCAGTGCCCAGACCCTTACCCCGGTAGTTCGGGTGTGCGCCCATCATGCCGATGTATCCCGTGATGTCCCGGGGCCCGGCGTCCAGGCGGGTCCAGTTGAATCCCACCGTCTTATCGCCGTCCGTAACAAGAAGGATGTCATCGAAGTGGAACAGCCCCATGCGGGTCCTGTAGGCTACCTCCTCCAGGGTGTTGGGGCTAAAGCCCCAGTGCCTGGAGAAGGAGAGGTTCTGGATATACCTCAGCCTCTCATCGTCGCCCTCCGTGAAATGACGCAGGACAAAGGGGGCTGGCATCTCAGGGGCCGGCACGGTCGATGGGTCTTTGAGCCGCATCTCCCAGAACTTTCGGATGAAGCGAAACCCCGTCTTTAGCGCCAGGCGTCGGGCGTTCAGAGCGCCGTAGGGTACGGCCATCTGGACCACCTGATAATCCTCGTCGGCGGCCAAAGCCACAGAGGCCTCCACCAGCCGGGCCCCTATACCCCGGCGGTGATACTCGGGGTGCACGGCGCCCTCCAGCACCACCCTTCCCAGGGGCGGCTCGAAGCTGTTCTGCAGATACCCTACGGCCCGGGGCCCGTCGAAAGCCAGGAAGAGGTCCTGCTCCGGGTGAAGGTTGGGCTGGCCCAGCCATTCCCTCAGGTTCTCCACGGAGCGGGCCGCCCACCAACCGTATGGACCGTGGATACTCGATGCCAGCCGGCAGTATGAGTCGATGTCGGCCCAGCGGAAATTTCTGATCTGAATAGTGATGGTCGCCTCCCGGGGCCTCATACGGTTGGGATTGACAGGGCAGCCGAAATTGTAGCAAAGTATCCTGCTGCCAGCAATCTGAGCTGGCGTCTGCTATATTACCCAAGGAGAGACCATAGATGATTCCCACCCCTCAGAGCGTGATGGTTGTGACCCCTCATCCCGACGACTTCGAGTTCGGCTGCGCAGGCATCGTGGCGAAATGGGTGAAGGAGGGAGCAAAGGTGGTGCTGGTGGTGGCCACCAGCGGGGACAAGGGCACCGATGACCCTGAGATGGCCCCCGAGAGACTGGCCGCAATCAGGAGAGAGGAACAGATACAGTCCGGAAAGGTCCTGGGCCTATCGGAGGTGGTCTTCCTAGATTATCCAGACGGCGGCCTGGAGGATACCCCGGAATTTCGGGGCAAGATCGTGAAGCAGATACGCATCCATAAACCGGATGCGGTCTTTACCACCTATCCCTTCAGGAAGAACTTCTATCTTCACCGTGACCACAGAATGGCGGGCCAGGTGACATTGGATGCCGCCTTCCCCTATGC
>JACZVB010000296.1 GCA_022572865.1 Chloroflexota bacterium
GGCTATCAGGACGCCGTCGTCTACCCGCCCCACCAGGTGTTCATAGGCAACCTCCGCCCCGACGACCTGAGAGATATTCCCCAGCCCTGGTTCCACAACCCTCACCGCGATGGTGGTCGCTTCGGCCCCTACGGCGAGATCATGCCCCAGGAGGAGTTCTACGGCTGGATGAAGATGTCCGATCAGTTCGACCTCATGCTTCTGGAATCGGACTTCATCGCCCGGGTCCGGGCCCTGATGGCCCACCACCCCCTGATACGGGAGGAGGACCTGGACCTCCTGGGGGACGGAGAGCCCATCGACAAGATCGAGGAGGCGCTGGCGGAGAACGAAGCCCTCCCCCTTTACGTCGATAAGACCCGCCTGGTGGGCTGCTTCAAGCAGGGCCACGAAGAGGACAAGTCCCTGACCGCAGATTTCCTGATAGAGAACCTGACCGCCAAGGCCTCCGCGGTCATAGCCCTACGCCACGCCTTCGACAAGTTCCCGGCCATAAAGGCCACCGACGTCGACTACCTGCTGGGGTGTGGCGAGGAGGCGATAGGCGACAGGTACAACAGGGGAGGCGGCAACCTGGCCAAGGCCGTGGGGGAGGCCTGCGGGTGTCTCAACGCCACCGGCTCCGACATCAAGGCATTCTGCTGCGCTCCCAACCACGCCATCATAGTCGGCGGCGCACTGGTCCAGTCGGGGGTGTTCAAGCAGATCGCCATCGTCGGCGGAGGCTCCTTCGCCAAGCTGGGGATGAAATATCGAGGGCACGTGACCCACGATATGCCGGTCCTGGAGGATGTTCTCGCCTCCATCGCCATCCTGATAGGCCCCGACGACGGAGAGAACCCCAGTATCAGTCTCGATGCCATCGGCAAGCACGATATCTCCTCCGGCTCCTCCAACCAGGCCATCACCCAGGCCCTGGTGGTTGACCCCCTGAAACGACGAGGGCTCAAGATCACCGACATCGACCGGTTCGCCACGGAGCTGCACAACCCCGAGATCACCGAGCCCCAGGGTAGCGGCAACACCCCCAGGGCCAACTACAGAATCCTTGGGAGCATGGCCATCAAAGAGGGCGAGATCGAGGCCAATGCCCTGGACCAGTTCGTGGAGCAGCACGGCATGCTGGGGTTCTCCCCCACCCAGGGCCATATCGCCTCGGCGGTGCCCTTTCTGGGCCACGCCCGGGACATGATCCTTTCGGGAGAGATCTCCAGGGTCATGTTCTACGCCAAGGGCAGCCTGTTCCTGGGTCGCATGACACACCTCTCCGACGGCATCTCCTTCCTTCTGGAAAGTAACGATAACGCGAAATGAACTTTGGTAGTAGAATGATTATGAGGTACTCAACAGCCGGACCAACATTCCTAGCAGGTTGATAAAATATGGGGTGAGCAGAGGGGCGGAGCCCCTCTGCCGGGAGTTTGATCCCGACGTGTCGGGACTCAAATATAATTTCTTCCCCCTTCCTGGTCAGGAAGGGGGACAGGGGGATGGTCGAAAGGCTTTTTCAGCACCCTACTAAACCCTTGGAGGTGAAGAACTTGGATCTTAAAGGGAAAAAGGTTATAGCCATAGGCGAGCGGGATGGGGTGCAGGGCCCCGCCATTGCCGAGTGCGTCAGGAGCGCCGGGGCAGAGGTCATCTTAGAACAGACCCAGTGCTTTGTCTGAACTGCCGCCGGTGGCATGGACCTGGAAGGTCAGCAAGAGATCAAACGGACCCTGGAAGCCAACGGAAAAGAGAACGTCATAGTGATCCTCGGGTCACCCGACGCCAGCAGCGCCGAGCTTTACGCCGAGACGGTGACCCATGGCGACCCCACCTGGGCCGGGGTACTGGCCGGGGTTCCCCTGGGCCTGCCCGTGTACCACATCGTCGAGCAGGAGGTCAAAGACTCCGTTGACCCCTCGGTCTACGAGGACCAGGTAGGGGTAATGGACATGGCCCTGGAGAAGGACAAGATATCCGAAGCCCTCGACAAGGTCAGAGCCAAAAGCTAGCAGCGGCATAGGCCGGTCCTTCCGGAAACCTCAAGGCCCGCCTACACCAAGGGGGTGCACTCATGGGTAAGCGTAAAAGAGTAGGGATTATGATGCCCGCGGCGGACGGCACCGCCGAGCCGGACTTTCAGATGGTGCTGGGGGTCAGGGACATCGTTGTCCACGGCCATCGCCTGCGGCAGGGGACCAACGACATCAGCCCCGCCGAGAACTTCGAGCGTATGAACGCGGAGATCGAGCCGGCGGCCCGGTACCTGTCCCAGGTGAAACTGGATGCCATCGCCTACTGCTGCACTACAGGCAGCTTCTTCAAGGGCCCCGGGTGGGACAAGGAGATGCTGCAGCTCATCACCAAGGCCTCAGGGGTGCCGGCCTTCGCCACAACGCCTTCGGTGGTCGAGGCGCTGAACCACTACGGGGCGAAGAAACTGTCCGTCATAACTCCGTACCCCGAGTGGAATAACCTGCGTCTGAAGGAGTTCATGGAGGCCAAGGGCTTCGAGGTGCTGAATGTAGACCCCCATCCCAAGCCCTCCTCGGGCGCAATCCTCGCCTATGAACAGGACCCCGATGAGATCCTTGAGTTTGGCATCGAAAAGTGTGACCCCGAGGCCGATGTCCTCTTCTGCTCCTGTACCGACTGGCGCTCCCTGGAGGCCGCCGAGCGCCTCGAGGCCGCAACCGGCAAGCCCGTGGTAACCTCCAATCAAGCCACCATCTGGGCCGTATTGCGAAGGCTGGGTGTTACGGAACCCGTTCACGGATTCGGCAAGTTGCTACAGAATTTAGTGCCGAGCCCCCTGGCCTCCTGAAACTGTTATTGAGCGCTCCCTATTTCGCCGATTGACAGACGGTATCGCCAGGTAAGCGGGTTCTGCTATCATGTCGGAAGAGCGATACGCCCAGCAACTCAATTGGGAGGAAAACCATGAGCATGCGAACACGAATAGGGCTGATGATGCCCGCCGCAGACGCAACCACCGAGCCGGACTTCTACACGGTTTTAGGCACCGAGGAGTTCTCCATCCATACCCACCGGCTGTGGGATGCCAAGGACCTGGCCAATGCCGAGCGTATGGACCGGATGAACTCTGAGATCGAGTCCGCCGCACGGTACCTGGCCAGAGCAGGCGTAGATGCCATCGCCTATT
>JACZVB010000297.1:0-440 GCA_022572865.1 Chloroflexota bacterium
CTCACGAACAGGTCTATACGGGTCTACAAGTGAAGAACCGCCGCAGCCACATAAGAGCAAAAAGGGCGTTCTTCATCCTCCTTATGGCCTTCCGGCTATCACCCCGCTTATAAGGATATCGGTCTTTATAGAAAAGCAACCATGAGCAAGTTTGTACAAGTAGTTTCAATATTCTTGTTAGGGGGAGTCCATCCCGATTTAATCGGGATGGAGGGGGTCTGGGGGTTACCCCCAGAATCCTTTTTCCCCCCTTCCAGAAAAGGAAGGGGGATACAGGGGGATGGTTCGGCGGATGGCAGATCATGAGTGCATCCCCTATGCGGGGCAGACATTATGACGCGGTTTTCCGCAGTCAGGCCACTAGGGGCAAATTAGCGTGTCGCCTTCCTGGAATTGGGACAGAGCACTGCTGGCCCGAGGGCACAGGTTCCTGGCCGGGG
>JACZVB010000297.1:450-3151 GCA_022572865.1 Chloroflexota bacterium
AGCGAGAGCAGGTCCTGCCCTATCTGCGTGAGGTCGCCCTGGGGCTCCAGGTAGGCATGAGCTCCCCTCAGGAGATCGACGACCTGGGAATCGTTGCCGCCACCCGCCTGGCCATGAGCAGGGCGATACGGAGGCTGAAAGTGTCGCCGGACTGTCTCCTGATCGATGCCCTGAGGCTCCCTGAAGTCGCCCTGCCTCAAGAGTCGCTAATCAGAGGAGACAGCATATCCATCTCCATCGCTGCGGCTTCTATCGTAGCCAAGGTGGCCCGAGACCGGCTTATGGTGAAGATGGATTCTCGATACCCGGGCTTCGGTTTCCAGAGAAACAAAGGGTACGGCACCCCCGAGCACCTGAAGGCCCTGGGACGCCTGGGTCCCTGCCCCATCCACCGCCTGACCTTCGCCCCGGTTTCGGCCTGCCGGGCTGGCTTACCACCGCTCTCTTGATACGTACTCGACTACGCCCCGGCTCTGACATACAGGATTCCGATTTCACAGGTAACACGGTACACCAATAGAGATCATGCCAACCCAGCGAAAGAGATTCGGAGATATGGGCGAGGCCCTGGCCCGCAGGCACCTGGCCCGGCAGGGCTACTCCATCATCGAGTCCAACTACCGTTCCCCTTACGGCGAGATAGACATCGTGGCCAGGGAAGGCGAGTGCCTGGTCTTCGTAGAGGTCAAGAGCCGCAGTAACCGGGCCTACGGCCCCCCGGCGGAGGCCATTACCCGGGCCAAGAAGCAAAAACTGGTCGAATCGGCCCAGGACTATATTCAGACCCACCCCGGCCTTCCCCAGGTGTGGCGCATAGACGTCGTCTTAGTCGAGATCCAAAGGCCCGGGGCCCAGCCCCGAATCGAACTTATCCGTAACGCCGTCTCACTAGACCCATAGACGAACCTTTATAGCCGCTCGTCCTGCCTGTCCTGAGCCTGTACTGAGCTTGTCCCGATACTCGGGACTTGTCGAAGTGTTCCGTCGAAGGGAACCTGCCGTATGTCAGCGTCAGGCGGAAAGGGTCGAAATCGGATAGACACGTCAACAACTGCATCGTATTATCACAGACCGTTCTAAAAGGCGCATTTCTCGAAAGGGGAAGAGAGACCAACACTGCGGCTGTCTGCCGACCAGTAGCGATGAATTCGATCCTCAGACTTGAGAGACAAAGGTGGTTTTAGGTGCCAAGGGTTACCGAGTTTGATATCTTCGTTCGCTCCACCGATATGGATGCGGATCTGGTTGTAAACAACGCAGTCTACTTCATGTACTTCGAGCAGGGCAGACTGGAGCACATGCTGAATATCGGCATCCTCCAGGAAGGGGATGACTCACGCACGTTCACGCTGGCGGAGACATCATGTAAATTCTTGGCCCCCGCCTACCATAGAGATGTCCTCACCGTCAGAACCAGGACCACAGAAGTGAGGAACCGTAGCTTCATCTTCGGTTATGAGCTAATCAATAAGAAAAAGGGTAACATGATAGCTGAAGGCAGTTCAGCACAAGTCTGGTTGGACGCCGAGGGGCATCCAACCCCCTTGCCTCCCGACATCCGCATGGTCCTGGAAGAATCGCTATAATTTTTGCGATGTTGCAACCTCGACCCAGATTTCCCTTACCCTTCTATTACGGCTGGATTATAGTAGCCATCTCAGCCCTGATCCTTACCCTGGCTTGGTCCGTTCGCGTAACTTTCACCGCCTTCTACCCGGCCATGACGGAGGAGCTGGGCTGGAGCAGCGGAAACGGGACCCTGGGGTATTCCTTTAGCTGGCTTCTTCAGATCGTCTTCTCTCCCGTCAGCGGCTATCTGTTCGATAAGTTTGGGCTCCGTATCACTATTTCGATGGGAGCACTGGCGATGGTGGTGGGGCTGGGGTTGCTGAGCACCGTGGAGAGCCTCTGGGCCTACATCTTTTACTTCGGCGTCATCATCGGGCTGGGGGAATCGCTTTTGCTTTTGCCCATGGCCGCCGTTTTGCCGCGCTGGTTCGTAAGAAGGCAAGGCCTGGCCCAGGGCATTGCGGCCACGGGCTACGCCATAGGCCCCATAGTGTTTCTTCCGTTGATGAACTACCTCATCGAATCTATAGGCTGGCGGCAGAGCTTTCTGGTTTTTGCCCTCATCGTCGGTAGCCTGATACCCATTGCCCTCCTCCTTTGCCGCGGGTATCCAGAGGAGGTGGGCCAGTACCCGGACGGTGCCGCTTTCCCCGCCGAGGCTACACAGGGACAATCCGTGTTCGATCAGGAAATGGAGCACCCCGGGCCGACGCTGCGCCAGGCGTTGAGCAGCATGTCCTTCTGGGCGCTGACCACCTCCTTCTTCTTTGGCGTGGTCAGCTATAACATCCTGCTGGTACATCAGTTGCCTCGGGCCACGGTCGTGGGCTTGGATAAGTCCCTCAGCGTCAGCCTATTCGGCATGGCGGGATTCTTCACCTTCCTGGGAGTCATAGCCGGAGGAAGCCTATCTGACAGAATCGCCCGGAAGTGGGTGTTCGGCGCGGGCAGCGTTTTCGCCATTCTGGGCCTTGCTCTCTTCGCATCCCTCCAAGGGCCAGAGGAGACCTGGAAGGTTGTTATCTATGCCATAGCCACAGGCCTGGGCTTCGGGTTCAGGCTGCCGTTGCTGACAGTGATACCGGCGGACATCTTTAGGGGCAGAAGCTTCGGCAAGATTCTCGGCAGCCTA
>JACZVB010000298.1 GCA_022572865.1 Chloroflexota bacterium
ATTTCGACAGCCGGGAGGCCTTCGTGATGGAGCTGGCCGAGTTCGTACATCAGGAGGCCCTGGACCTGGAGGCTGCCGGCGCCCGATATATCCAGATCGACGAGCCCGCCATATCCACCCGCCCCGAGGAGCTGGACCTGGCCATTCAGGCCATGGGGGTGGTCACGGAGGGCCTCACCGCCACTACTATCACCCACATATGTTACGGGGACTTCGCCAAGATCTATCCCCGGATGCTGGATATCCCCGTGGATATCCTGGATCTGGAGCTGGCCAACAGCGGATATCAGCTGCTGGAGGTCTTTCAGCAACACCCCTTCGGCAAGAAGGTATCGGTGGGAGTGGTCGATGTGCACAACCATGTTATAGAAAGCCCCGAGGAAGTGGCCGAGGGCCTTCGCCGGGTATTGGCCCAGTTCTCCCCGGAACAGGTCCTGGTGGACCCCGACTGCGGCCTCAAGACCCGCACGGTGGAGGAGGCCAAGGAGAAGCTGAGGGTGGTGAGGCAGGGGGTGGATATGATCAAGAAGGAGCTGGGGATCGACTAGGGGTGATGATGTCGGCCTCTCCGTGCGGGGGAGAGGGGGACCGTTAGCCGTACCCGTACCCATCTGGGACCCGTTACTTTCATTCCTCCCGAGTTCTGAAGGAGCAGCCCATGCGAGCGGTGGTCATACAGGAGCATGGCGGCCCGGAGGTACTGCACGCCGGCAAGGTGGCCGACCCGGAGGTGGGCCCGCTCGAGGTGCTGATAAAGGTGTGGGCCTGCGGCGTCAATCACGTGGACCTCTACCTGAGGCAGGGCATCATCGGCGCCAGCATACCCCTGCCCGCAGTCCCTGGCAGAGAGGTGGCCGGGGAAATTATGGAGCTGGGGGAACTGGTAACGGATTTCGAGATAGGGGACAGGGTCACCGTCCTTCCCCGATTTCCCTGCGGCAACTGCGAGCCGTGCCGCATAGGCGAGGAGGGAATGTGCTTGAAGGCCGCCAGCATCCCCGGGGGGTACGCCGAGTACACCAAGGCCCCGGCGTCAAGCCTGGTACTCCTTCAACCGGAGGTCTCCTACGACATGGCCGCAGGGGTGGCCCTAGCCTACCTTACAGCATGGCACATGCTGATCAGCCGCGCCAAGGTGAGGAGCGGAGAGGATGTCCTGGTCCATGCCGCCGGAAGCGGCGTGGGTAGCGGAGCGATCCAGATAGCCAAGCTGGCCGGGGCCCGGGTCATAGCGACCGCCGGCTCCGACTCCAAGGTAGAGAGGGCGAAACAGATCGGGGCCGACGAGGCGATCAACTACTCCACGGAGGACTTCCAGGACGCCGTTATCGGCCTTACGGAAGGGCGTGGGGTGGACGTGGTGATAGAGCACATCGGCGCCGAGACCTGGGAAAAGAGCATCGGCTGCCTGGCCTTCAACGGTCGCCTGATCACCTCGGGGGCCCACACGGGCGTCTACAGCCGGGTCAACATCCAGGAGATATTCATCAAGCAGCTCTCCATCATAGGCTCGTACCTGGGCACCCGTCATGAGCTGGCCCAGCTCCTGAAGGCGGTGGCCAGGGGCCGGATAACCCCGGTTATCGATAGCGTCTATCCCCTGGAGGGTGCCCACGAAGCCCACAGGATGATGGAGGAGCGTAGGCAGTTCGGCAAGCTGCTCATCAAACCCTGGCTGAAATAGGGGCGCAGGGTATGCACCCCTGGCCCTTGGACCAAACCTGCTACGAAGGCTGCCCACTGCCGAAGGTCAAGAACACCTCCACCCCCCACTAAAGACCGCCGCGAGGGTTGCGGTGTCACACCTTCGGGTTCAGGGAGAAGGCCCTTCACAGGAACCGTTATCTGAGAGACGTTATTCACTCCGACACATTTGGGGAAGGGCGCTCCGAGGTAAAAGGAGAGGGGCGTCCCGACTTGTCGGGACGCCCCTCACACTTGATCTTCGTCTTTCCCCTATACGTTGCCCAGAGACTAGTAGTCCATGGGCGGCATGGGAGGTCCGGCCGCTCCGGCCTTCTCGGGGATGTCGGTGATCAGGGACTCGGTGGTCAGGACCATGGCCGCTACGCTGACGGCGTTCTCCAGGCCGGCCCGGGTCACCTTCAGGGGATCGATGATCCCCTTCTCCATCATGTTCCCGTAGTTATCCATGGCGGCGTCGTAGCCGTGTTGGGGCTTGAGGCCCTTGACCTTGTCCACCACCACAGAGCCCTCCATGCCGGCGTTCTCGGCTATGCGGCGCATCGGCTGTTCCAGGGCCTTGGCCACTATGGCTACTCCCGTTTTCTCGTCGCCCTGGGCCTTGGCCACCATCTTGTCCAGGGCCTTCTGAGCGTTGACCAGGGCCACGCCGCCTCCGGCGACGATCCCCTCTTCAACGGCGGCCCTGGTGGCGGACAGCGCATCCTCCACCCGGTGCTTTTTCTCCTTGAGCTCTATCTCGGTGGCAGCGCCGACCTTGATCACCCCGACGCCGCCGGCCAGCTTGGCCAGCCGCTCCTGAAGCTTCTCTCGGTCGAAGTCGGAGGTGGTCTCCTCTATCTGGGCCTTGATCTGCTTGATCCGGCCCTGAATGGCGTCCTCGGCCCCTCTGCCCTCGATGATGGTGGTATCGTCCTTGGTGGACACCACCCGGCGGGCGCGGCCCAGGTCGTCGATGGTGGCGGAATCGAGCTTGCGGCCCACTTCCTCGCTGATCACGGTGCCACCGGTGAGGATGGCGATGTCCTGGAGCATGGCCTTGCGCCGGTCGCCGAAGCCTGGGGCCTTAACGGCCAGGCAGTTGAGGGTGCCCCTCAGCTTGTTCACCACCAGGGTGGCCAGCGCCTCGCCGTCGACGTCCTCGGAGATGACCACCAGGTTCTTGGTTACCTGAAGGATCTTCTCCAACACCGGCAGGATGTCCGAGACCGCCGAGATCTTCTTGTCGGTGATGAGGATATACGGGTCGTCCAGGGCGGACTCCATCCTCTCGCTGTTGGTTACAAAGTAGGGGCTGATGTAGCCACGGTCTATCTCCATCCCCTCCACGTATTCGATCTCGTATCTGATGCCCTTGGACTCCTCTACGGTGATGACACCGTCCTTGCCCACCTTCTCCATCACCTCGGCGATGAGGCCGCCGATCTCGGAGTCCGCGGCGGAG
>JACZVB010000299.1 GCA_022572865.1 Chloroflexota bacterium
TGTGAAAACCTCCTTGGAACATTCAGAAGCCGAGATGATAGGAAAATCGATCAAAGTCCCTTTGCTTTGGCACACCTCTCCAAGAACCTGCCGTCCATCGCGGCCCAGCCTACTGCCACCAGTGTTGTGCAAGGGACCAGTCCGAAAAGCCAATGGGGGAAGGTATTATCCATGAACGATCATTCTCCGGGAATGGGCGGACAAATCCAGGTCGCCCGACGCAGGGGTCAGTCGGGTTCCATGTCACTCGATGCTGTCATCAGCGAGGCTGGCGTTCATTTCACGCTGACCACCACGACCGCATCTGCAACATCGTCGCTCATACCATGGACAACCCTCACTCAGCTTGTCATCAGCCGAAACCCCGACCTGTTCGGCGTGCTCGACGAACCTCTCCATGCGGTATTTGCACATGCGATCCAGGAATTGGGTTTTATCCTGCCACAACATATTAGTGCGGACGAAGGATAGCACCACGAAGTATACGGCTGATTAATCAGGAGGTCTGACTCTATGGAATGGGAGCCTAGTGGAACCCGACCGTCTCTAACGATTAGGAAATCGGGAACCGGATCAAGCTGCTCACAGAGAAATTCGAGGAAGTCTTGAGCTTCTACGATTTCCAGCCGTTGTTGGGTGGCCCAAGCTTGCACTTCTGAGCTAGGACAGTGGCCAAGCTAAAATATCTCGCTAGGGGTCCGACGCTGGCGGTACAGCATGATGCATTCCTGCGCAATGGGGGAAGGAAACATGGCGGCTGTAGAACGTGATTTCCGGGTACCACGCACCCGGCTTAAGCGACTCGAGAAAGTCTACAATCCCCATGACGACAATCTCCATTTCACCCCGCTGGCACGGGCTGACGCTGAGCTCTACTCAGCCCTCCTTGACCTTGCGCAGGTAGGTTTGAAAACTGTCCGTCAGCATGGCGACTATTTCTTGCGGAACGCCTTATATGATGACGGTATGTTTTGGTACGACCTCTTACTTCTGATCAAATCCGCTGGCGTCCAGGTTGTCAATACCAGAACCCAATCGAGCATTTCAGGAGATACGGTGGAACGACTAGTCGACGCATTGGTAGACATCAGTAATTTTACACTCTCGGGCGGAGGCGGAGACATGGAGAAACGTAACTATGAAGCTCTTGGCAATACGCTATGGGCCTTTCACAGTGAGGAGTTGGTAAAGATCGCCCGAAAGAGGGCCGCTGTTGTAGGCTCGCAAGAAGTCATGGAGTTCGTAGATGGGGCTATTAAGGCGGCGGAGGATTTGTTTCGGGAATAGCTTCTGAGGTGGGTTACCAACAACTACTGATATAGAACATCCAACCACCACCCCAGACCCTTCGTCCCGATTTTATCGGGACTCAAGGGTGACAGGATAAAAATATCCGTATTAGGTTAACAAGGTGAGCAGCTTCGAGACGATAATCTATGAGGTTGACGGGCCTCTGGCCCGCATAACCCTCAACCGTCCCCGGGTGCTGAACGCCTACAACATCCAGATGCGGGACGATCTGTACGAGGCGCTGACCGCGGTGGCCGACGATCCCCAGATACGGGTGCTGCTCATCGCCGGGGCCGGGGACCGGGCCTTCTGCGCCGGGGCAGACCTGACGGAGTTCGGGACGGCGCCTTCCCAGGTCATCGCACGGCAAGTCAGGTGGGAACGGGACGTATGGGGCATCCTCCTCTCCCTTCCGATACCCACCATCGCCGCCCTCCACGGGTATGTCCTGGGCTCGGGGCTGGAGATAGCCCTCTGCTGCGACCTGAGAATAGCCAGCGAGGATGCCATACTTGGGCTGCCCGAGGCCTCCCTGGGGTTCATCCCCGCGGCCGGCGCAACCCAGACCCTCCCCAGGGCCGCGGGCCTCTCCCAGGCGCTGCACATGCTGCTGACGACCCAGCGAATAGACGCCGCCCAGGCCCTGGAGACAGGGCTGGTTATAGAGGTCGTCCCCAGGGAGGGCCTGATGAAGCGGTGCGAGGCCATCGCCGGCGGTCTGCTGAAGTCGAACCCCCGGGCCCTGGCCTGTGCCAAGGAGGCGATGGCCAGGGGCCTAGACCTGCCCCTGGAGGAGGGCCTCGCTTTAGAGGGCCACCTGGCAGAGTCCCTATTTGGGCCTTCCACCGATTAATATCAGCCTATCCCCGGCAGTTGAAGGATGGATTACGCGCTACGACAGGTTTAGAATAGCAACCCGGCTATAAATTTTGGTTGGAGAGTGGAATGAACACACCCGAGCTTCTAATGATATCTACCGCCATCTGCCCCGACAGGGAGTCCATCATATTCGAGGGGAAAAGGTTGACCTTTAGCGACCTGGCCGACCGGACGAACCGGCTAGCCAATGCGCTTTCGGGCCTGGGGGTCTCCAAGGGCGATAAGGTAGCCATGCTGCAGATCAACTGCAACCAGTGCATCGAGGCGTATTTCGCTACGGCCAAGCTGGGCGCTACCTACGTGCCCTTGAACTTCAGGGCCAGGGCCGACGAGCTGGACTACATGATCAACTTCTCCGAGTCGAAGGTCCTTATTATGGGCCAGCGGTATGTGGAGATGGTGAACGGTATGCGGGGCCGGCTCTCCGGACTCAGACATTACATCTCCCTGGATGGCGCCAGCGACGGGATGCTCGACTATGAAACCGTAGTCGCTGGGGCCGAGGCAGAGGAGGTGTTCACCGACATCGACGACGACGACACCGCCATACTGATGTTCACCGCCGGAACCACGGGCCGGCCCAAGGGCGTGATGCTTACCCACGATAACCTCTGCGTCTATGTCCTCAACAACGTCACCCCGGCGGACCCTGAGGTAGAGGAGAAGAACATACTGACTGTCCCCTTGTACCACATCGCCGGCATGCAGGCCGTCCTGGCCGCGGTCTACGGCGGCCGAACCCTGGTGATCCAGCGCCAGTTCGATTGCGGCGAGTGGATGAGGCTGGTGGAGTCGGAACAGGTGACCCGGGCCATGATGGTGCCCACCATGCTCAAGCAGCTCATGGAGCACCCCGAGTTCAAGGAGCGAGACCTGAGCAGCCTCCAGGTCATCACCTACGGGGCCGCCCCCATGCCCGTGGAGGTGATCAGCAGGGCCATCGAGGAGTTCCCAAACACCCGCTTCATCAACGCCTT
>JACZVB010000300.1 GCA_022572865.1 Chloroflexota bacterium
TTGCGGGCCCATGTGGCTAAAGGGAACCAGGGTCAGCTCTCCTCCTGGTAGGCTTTCAGGGCCTCGGGGGGAAAATCGGCGTTGCTGAATACCCGCTGAATATCGTCCAGGGCCTCCAGCTTGTCCATGAGTTTCAGGGTGTGTATGGCCGCCTTCGCGTCCAGCTCGATGATATTTTTAGGCACCATGGCGAGGTCAGCAGATTCGATGGATACCTGCTGCTCCAGGGCCGCCTTCACCGGCTCCAGGTCCTCGGGCCGGGTGAAGACCTCCAGGGAGGAGTCCTCTATCTTGACATCCTCGGCCCCGGCGTCGATGGCCAGTAGCGCCACCTCCTCTACCCTGTCTCCGCAGGACTCGATCAGGATTACCCCTTTGGAATCGAAGTTCCAGGAGACGGAGCCGGCTTCAGCCATAGTTCCGCCGTTTCGAGTCAGGGTGCTGCGGACCTCGGCGACGGTCCTGTTGCGGTTATCGGTCACTGCCTGGAGGAGAAGGGCGGCGCCCCCGGGCCCGTACCCCTCGTACATCACCTCGATGAACTCCACCCCGTCGCTGCCCTGGCCCGAGGCTTTCTTGATGGCCCGGTCTATGTTATCAAGGGGCATGTTGCCGTCTTTGGCCCTCTGGACGGCGAAGCGGAGCCGGATATTGGCCTCGGTATCGGGGCCTCCCTGGCGGACCGCCGCCGCAATCTCCCGGCCCAGCTTGGTGAACAGCTGGCTTCTACGGGCATCGTTTAGGCCTTTCTGCCTCTTTATGGTGGACCATTTGGAGTGACCAGACATATCTATACACCTCCTCGATAGGGCCTAAAAGAGGGATACGGTGGTATTTACATTATACATTTTCAGGGCGAGGAGTGCTCTTCTCACGGCACTATCGGAGCCGGCGAGGTGTTTCGAGCTGCCCCAGGCCCCGATATGTCCGGGCTGGAGGCGGCTCTTCTAAATCATCGTCAGGCTGTCTATGAGATGATACGGACCTCTCCGGCGTCCCCATCCACTTCCAGGGTCTGGCCGTCCTGGATAACGGATGTGGCCCTGCCGGTGCCAACGACGGCGGGGATGTTGTACTCCCGGGCCACGATGGCGCAGTGGCATAAGACGCCGCCCGCATCGGTGACGACGGCAGCGGCGGTGGCGAAGAGGGGTGTCCAGGCCGGCATCGTCGACGGCGCGACCAAAATGTCTCCCTTTTGTAGCTTGCCCGCCTGGGCCAAAGAGAGAATGACCCTGGCCGGGCCCCGGGCAAGGCCCCGGGAACCAGCGTTGCCTTTTATGACATTGGGCTCGGAAGGCTCCTGGGGCGGCATTCCAAAGAACCTGCCCATTGCACGCCCCATAGGATCATCCGGTGGAGGCCCGGGTGGCTGGGTCCCGAGGACAGGGGGTGGTTGGATCCTGCGGAAGTGGTCCATCTCAGCCTTGCGTTGGGCCACCACATCACGCCGGTCTCCCTGGGGCAGCCCGGAGCCCGTCTCCCGCAGCTCATCAGAGGTCAGGTAGACGACGTCTTCAGGGTCCTCAATCACCCCGGCCTGTGAAAAGCGACGCCCGAACTCTAGTAACACCTGCCGCACCTTGTACATTCCCCGCTGGTCCATCCAGTGATTGTGGTCTTCCTGGATAATGGTCCCATCCTGGGCAGCTTTGAGTAGGAAGTCGAACTGCTCTACCACGGGTTGTGGGTATCCTTTGATATCGGCGCGAGCCCGGGCAATCGAGCGCTCTCGTTCTTCGGCCAGGGCAGCGAGCTCGGCGGAAAGATCGCGGTCAGGTTGCGCTAGGAACGCCTTTAAATTCCTGATGGGCGTGGTCGGGTCCTCGATCCAGGCGGGGCAACCCATCTCGGCAAAAACGTCTGTCCGCTGCCCGTACTCCTCCAGATAGGCGTGCAGCTCCTTTAAGAAGCCCCGCGCTTCAGGAGCATTCTCTAATGTGGTAAGGACCTCGGAAGCCTCTTTCTCGGTCAGAATTCTATGTACTGCCGGAGAAACCAGGGCTTTTCGACTCAACTCCCAGAGGGCGTGGTCTCCCTCTACCGTCTTATTCCCTAACCCCTGTAGAAGCCGATAGGCATCCAGGCCTCGCTCCTTTCCGAACAGCTCCTGGTATATCTCCTGAAACAGGCTGGGGGACAGAAGGAAGGGAAAGGCAATGAGAAAATGGATCTCCCATTGACGCGTGAGCTTATTCCACGTCTCGTCCAGATGAGTCAGGAGAGCCGGCATGGAGGCAGCGCGAAGGTCAAAGGTCTCCCAGAAATCGAGAATCCCCTTGAATTCAGGGAGCAGATCTGAATCCCACAATGCCCAGAGGCGGCCGATGGCGGGTTGCAGCTTAGCCTCTGCCCGCTTACCCTGGGCCTCCATCTCCTCGGGCGGCGCCACAGGGAGTATGGTTTTGTAATGGTAGGTGTTTATACGGTGATACCTAAGGGTGACAGGCATCTCGTAGGCCATGCCAGCAAGCCTGAACCCTTCGTTGATGGCCTCTCCCACCCTTACCATGATGGGGGTTGTCGGCTCAGGGAAGTGCATGGGGTCCGTCTGCCAGAACAGGCCCTCGTCCTCTGGGTTTTCCCAGGTGACGGGGAAATTGGAAGGTGGCGGGATGGGGGTTGGGGCCTCGCGACCCCCGGGTGCAGCTGTCATTATTCCTCCTTGGAGTAGCCGGGTTTGTTAGACTATTGAGTAGCGCCAAGAGTCGTGACCGGCCGGCACTGGAGAAGGTATAGCCGGCCACCGTGATAGGCGCACTCGATATCGACGGGCCAGCCCATGGTTTTCTCCAAATCTATGGCTAAGCGCGCCATCTCGATGGCCTGGTCGTCGTTTATCGCCGGTCGTGTACGCAGAAACCTGGGCACATCGACCTCTCGGGTCCCACCGGGTATCGAGACCGTCATTCTATGCTTTTCGGAGACCTGTCGTGATGCTACGGTCATGTCCTTTTTGCGCACCACGTAGGTATCGGGGGTAACCGTTCCACCCACCACGCTTTCACCCAGGCCCCAGCCGGCGTTGACTACCACCTCCTGTCGATTTCCGGTCACGGGATTGGCGCCAAATACTATGGCGGATACGTCTGCGGGGACCAGTGGCTGAATGAGAACTGCTATCTTTGACCCCTCGGC
>JACZVB010000301.1 GCA_022572865.1 Chloroflexota bacterium
CCCGGGATATTGCTATCATTAGGCATGTGAATGGCTGGCAGTCGGGCCTCTTGATATTCAAAGGGGTATAGGAGGCTGCTCGACCATCCCGTCGGCGTGACCGGTTGTTGGCCCTTAGGATTTGACAATCATGAGCTATCCAGAGACAGCCCCGGGGAACAGCCCCTTCGCCCTCTGGCCCTCGCCCTTTGGAGAGGCGTTCCTGGAGGAGGTGGGCCGGGTGAGGCGAAGCCTCTTCATCGTGGCCCCCTACGTCAGGTCCGGCGGGGTGGCCCGGGTCATCGACAGGCTTCGCTCCAATCCCGGGTTTCACGACCTGGAAATCAGGGTCCTGACCCGTCTCGACCAGGACGCGTTCCAGGGTCGACACTCCCATCCCGAGGCTTTGCTTGCCCTCCTCGGGCTGGGGGCAAGGGGCGGGCCCAGAGTGGAGATGAGGTGGCACTCCAACCTACATGCCAAGGTCTACGTCTTCGACGGGGCCCGGGCCCTGGTCACCTCGGCCAACCTGACGGAAGACAGCCTCTTTCCCGAAACCGGGTCTGGGGACGTGGAGTACGGCGTCCTCATCGAGTCGATGGAGGCGGTCCGGCTGGTGGTGGGTCATCTGGAGAAGACCTGGGCCGGCGCGGAGGCAGTCTCCGTCCAGGAGCTGAAGGGGCTCATCCAACGGGGTAAATGTACGGTGGATAAACCGGTCTAACAGCATGATGTATAGATCGGTAAAGCGCCCTGGAAC
Source organism: Chloroflexota bacterium (assembly GCA_022572865.1). The sequence goes on from JACZVB010000301.1 coordinate 740, forward strand.
CCTCCCGAATTCCAGGCGACCAGAGGGCTATTATCTCTCAATATTTTAGGCCGTCTAATGACTCCTATAAAGCGGGGAGTGTCCCGACTCGTCCCGATACTCGGGACTCGGCGTCGGGACCGGGGGTTTGTCCCGAGTTCGGGACAAACCTAATTTATTCCCCCTTCCTGGCCAGGAAGGGGGGCAGGGGGATGGTCGACGATGTTGTTGAACACCCTCATATTTTGTTGTTGACAAATGGTCTGGTTGCCTATATTCTAATTTTCCTTCCACCGCACTTCTCCGTTCCGTTCTTAATGGGGGTAACCTTAATCTCTGTCAAGGGGGGCAGGCATGGGGAATAACGGCGTCAAGTTGCTCGAGATCCATCCTGATCTGTGTACTGGATGCATTCAATGTGAGCTGGCGTGTTCATGGGTGCAGACAGGGACCTTCGCACCCGCAAAGTCCCTGATCCGGGTGCACATATTCGACGAACAGTCCAGCTACAGCCCGTACACCTGTTTCCAGTGCGATGAGGCCTGGTGCCTCCAGGTTTGCCCCGTCAACGCCATAGACATTGATCCGGTCACCCATGCCAAAATCGTCATCGACGATGTGTGCGTCGGCTGCAAGCTGTGCGTCATTGCCTGCCCCTTCGGCACCGTCTTCCTCAACCCCGATACCAAGAAGGCCTACAAGTGTGACCTGTGCGGCGGCGACCCCGCCTGCGCTCGGGCCTGTCCCACCGATGCCATCACCTTCAACGAGTTCGAGGAGGAGGCCTGGATCGGCTCCTGGGGCGACAAGGTAGACACCAACTATGCGCGAGCCATAGAAGGGAGCTAGGGGACCATGCTGTATGGGTGGACCGGCAAGCTACTTCGGGTTGACTTGAGTTCAGGCTCCATAACCAAAGAAGAGGTCAATGAAGAGTGGGCCCACGACTATATCGGGGGTAGAGGCCTGGGGGCCAGATACCTGTACGAAGAGTTGGATCCCACTGTTGATGCCCTGAGCCCGGACAACGAGATGATCTTCGCCACGGGCCCAATGACCGGCACCAACGCCTCCTGTGGCGCTCGCTATATGGTGATAACCAAGAGCCCACTCACCGGCACCATCACCACGTCCAACGCAGGCGGCCACTGGGGCCCCGAGCTTAAATGTGCCGGATACGACATGATCATCTTCACCGGCAAGGCTTCTTCGCCCTGCTACCTGTGGATATACGACGACGACGTCCAGTTAGTCCCGGCACAGCATTTGTGGGGCAAGGGCGTCTGGGAGACCGAGGACACCATCAGGGCCGAGACAGGGGTCCAGGATGCCATCGTTTCGTGCATCGGCCCCGCAGGGGAGAACCTGGTCCTCTTCGCGTCGATCATGAATGACAAGCACCGAGCCGCCGGGCGGAACGGTGTGGGGGCCGTCATGGGCTCCAAAAACCTTAAAGCCATCGCGGTCAGGGGCACCGGCGGCGTGGCCGTGGCTTCCCCCAGGGCTATGATGCAGGCCACCTGGGCGGCCAAGAAGAAGCTAAAGGAATCTCCGATCACCGGAGAGGGGCTCCGGGTGTACGGCACCCCCATCTTATTCAACCCGATAAACGAGCACGGAGGACTGCCTACCAATAACCACCAGCAGTCCCAGTTCGCCGATGTCGAAGGGATAAGCGGCGAGCGTATGACCGATACCCGCCTCACCGGGCCTAAGGCCTGTTTTGCCTGCACCATCGCCTGTGGCCGGGTAACCCACTTGCCCGGTGACGCCGCTGACAAGTACATGGTCACCACCCACCCCCGCAACTGGAAGATGTCGGGCGAGGGCCCCGAGTACGAAGCTGGATGGGCCATGGGGGCCGACTGTGGTATAAGCGACCTGGATGCCCTGATTAAGGCTAACTGGCTCTGCAATGACCTGGGCATGGACCCCATCTCCTTCGGCGGCACCCTTGCCGCCGCGATGGAGCTGTACGAGAAGGGAGTAGTTACCCAGGAGCAGACTGGGATGCCCCTGGACTTCGGCAACGCCGAGGCCCTGGTGGGCATGGCCGAGAAGACCGCATACCGGGAGGGATTCGGTAACGAACTGGCCCAGGGGTCCAAGAGGATGACAGAGAAGTTCGGCCATCCGGACCTGTTCATGGGGGTCAAGGGACAAGAGGTTGCAGCCTACGATGCCCGCACATTCCAGGGTATCGGCCTAGGCTACGCCACATCCAACCGGGGCGCTTGCCACCTGAAGGCGTACACCATAGCTGCGGAGGTCTTCGGCATACCCGAGAAGGCCGACCCCGCGGCAACGGAGGGCAAGGCCGGTCTTACCAAGCTGTTCCAGGACGTAGTGTCCACCATCGACGCATCGGGCCTGTGCCAGTTTCTCACCTTCGGCA
>JACZVB010000302.1 GCA_022572865.1 Chloroflexota bacterium
TTCCCCAGCATGAAGGGCAAGATCGTTACCAGCTCCATCAAGCACTGGCTGCACGCCATAAGTCCCTGGCGCCTGGGCCGCCTGGAGATAGCGGAAGACATAAAGGCCCCCACGGGAAGGATCCATTACTGCGGCGATTATACCGTCAGCGGTGGCCTGGAGGCCGCTGTCCTGAGCGCGCAACGGGTCCTGGATGAGCTGACCAAGGAGCCGGCCAAGGAACCGGAGCGTTAACCTGGGCCAAAGAGGCCTGGGGATAGAGACCCGGGAGGATTACCAGCATGGCCGAAGGAGTGGAAGAGAGGGTTCTGGACACCATCGTGGTCGGTGGGGGCCTCGCCGGCCTCACCGCCGCCTACCGCCTGAGGGACCGGGACATTCTTCTCCTGGAGAAGGAAGAGATACCAGGCGGACGGACCGTGTCCCGAAAGCTGGGGCCCTACGTATATAACGCCGGGGCACAGGTGATCCTGGGGGACACCAGCCCCCTGGCCCGGCTGGCCGACGAGCTAGATGTCAAGAGGACTCTCATAGCCAAGTCCAAGCTGCCCTTCTTTACCAATGGCAAACTCTACAGCGCCTCAGGCCAGATAGGCCTCCTGCGGAAGCTGCCCATGTCCCTGGTCGACAAGCTGAGGTTCGCCTGGTTCTCCCTCAGGCTAAAACGGAAGTATGGAAGCCTTGCAGACAAACCCTTCGACCCCAAGGACCCGAAGATAATCGAGCTGAACTCCACCACCGTCGACCAGTTTCTCGGCTCCGTTCCCCGTTCCGTAAGGGACCTGTGGGAGGTCTTCGCCGTCGTGGCCACGACCACCGGGGGGGATGTCGTCACCCCCTATCATCCTCTGATGGTCCTCCTCTTCTTCCTGGAGGACGAGTATTTCGTCGAAGGCGGGACCAACCAGCTTACCATCGCCCTGTGCCGGATGCTTGGCGACAAGGCCAAGCTGGGAGCAGAGGTGATGGAGGTGAAGGAGTTGGACGGCGGGGTGCAGGTGACCTACGACCTGGACGGGGCTCGCAAGACGGCCAGGGCCCGACAGTGCATCATGGCAACCCAGGCCCCCATCACCCTGAAGGTAGTCCAGGACCTGCCGGACTGGAAACGGGATGCCCTGGCCCGCATGGAGTACGGGTCCATGACCACCGCGGCCTTCCTCCTCAGCGAGCCTTCGGAGCGGTTCCTGGGCAAGGGAGTGTGGCGGGTGCCCGTCCAGGGGCAGATGATCTGCGCCCTGACCGACCCCAGCTATACCTATCCCCGGGAGTTCAAGGAGGAGACGGGCCAGGGGCTGCTAAGGGTCTATACCGGCGACAAGGTGTCCAAAGAGCTGATGGGCCGCTCCGACGGCGAGGTGGCCGAGACCCTCATGGACGACCTGGTTGCCATGCTCCCCCAGATCAAGGGCAAGGTAATCGAGTCCGACGTCGCCCACTGGTACCACGCCCTTCCCCTCTGGAAGCCGGGCCACGCCGCCATATACTCGAATCTCCAGGCCCCCACCGGCCGGATCCACTACTGTGGCGACTACACGGGGCCCGGGTTCATGAACGGCTCGGTCCTCACCGCCTACCGGGTGGTGGAGGAGATAGAAAAGGCATAGGGTTAAATAACCAGCTGTGCTGGTTAAAGCAGCGTTCACAACCGACGCTAAGGCAACTATTTCATGTCATTCCGACCCCGTCCTGAGCCTGTCGAAGGATCGGGGGAGGAATCTGGGGTGGGGTCCTTCTTTTCTCTCTATAGGAATTGCCCCACCACCCCAGATTCTTCGGTTACTACGCTCCCTCAGAATGACAGACTAACTGGTCTCGTATGACTTGTCCCGATACTCGGGGCTTGTAGCATTGGCCCAGCAGACCAATATCATTGGTTAACTACCCTTCTTGAGGTGAGGCAGCACGTCTCTTCCCAGACGGTCCAGCTGTGCTATATCCGTAGTAACCGTCGCGAATATTAGCGTGCGCACTCCCGAGTCGAGAAGCTGCTGCACCCTCTCTATGCAACGGTCGGGCGGGCCGTAGATGGCCAGCTTTGCCGCATCGTATGGGAAGGCGTAGTACTTCGGCAGGCTGGCATTTAGCAGGTCGAGGGCCCTATCTCTGTCATCATCCACGTGGATGTACGTAAATTTGGCAGCTGTCAGGTTCTTCGCGTCTCTCCCCAGTTTTCTTGCCAGCTCCTTGATCTTAGCCCACCCCAGGGCAAACTCATCGGCGGTGGTGGTGCTGGAAGCTAACCAGCCGTCCCCGAGGGTGGCGACCCGTTCCAAAACAGGTGCGGCCATACCGCCAATCCACAATGGTATCCGTCGTTGTTCAGACCCGGGTAACGCATCCTCACCGGGGGCCTGAAAGAACCGGAGGCTATCGGCTCCACTTTCATGTCCCCAGATGCCGCGCATGACCTCCAGTGTCTCGATGAACCGGGTTACCCGGCTTTTCATCTCCACTCCCGCTGCCAGATACTCCTCCGGCCTACCTCCAAGGGAGACGCCCGCTATCACCCTTCCATTGCTCAGGTAATCGAGGCTGGAGAGGGTCCTGGCGAGGACAAGGGGGTTTCGCAGGTTGACCAGCAGCACAGAGGTGCCCAACCGGATGCGTTTGGTCCTGGAGGCCACGAAGGTCAAGGTGGTGATCGATTCCAGGACCTCGACCCGTGAGTGTAGAAGCCGGTCCTCGACCCACACAGAGTCGAATCCCAACTCCTCCGCCCTGACGGCGTATTCGACAAGCTGGGCAGGTTGAGGAAGGGCATCCCAGCCCACGTTGGGCAGGTAGATGCCGAACTGATTTGTAGTTGCGTTGAGCGTGCTCATGGCCAGTTCCCCCTATGCTCGTGGCGTGGCTTTCATCGGGTGGTGGTTGCCCCTCTTCCTGTTCGGCATTCTCATCGGTCTATCTATGGACTATCATATGCTTCTGCCGAGTATGGTCAAAGAGGCCTATGGCCGGGGGCAGGCCAGCGGGTAAACTGTGTCATCAAGGGTTCGATTAACAGCCCGACAGTTTACCCGCGGCAACGGGGTCCTTCGTGGTAAAGGGTGGTATCCCCGCTGGGCGGCGTATGTCTTATGTAGAGCTGAGCAGAGCGAAGTGCGATT
>JACZVB010000303.1 GCA_022572865.1 Chloroflexota bacterium
ACCATGGCCTTGTAGACCTTGACGGGGTTGTGGGAGTACCAGGCGCCCAGCTGCTTCGAACCCCAGGAAACGTCCTTGACGGCCTGCTCGTAGGTCTCGGCCACGTAGGTGGGCCTCACCACAGCCAGCTTCTCCCCGAAAGGCACCTCCCGGCCCTGCACCTCGGACATGGCCCGGTTATGGGCGGTCCACGCCTCCTTGATCCTGCCTATGGAGATCGACTGGCACAGGACGCCGATGCCACGCCTGCCGGCGAACTCATGAGAGGCTTTGGAATCGGCCATCTGCCAGATGGGGGGATGGGGTTTCTGGTAGGGCTTAGGGTGGACTCCCAGGGCAATAAGCTCTCCGTCTGGGGCGTGGTATCGGGAATCGTAGACCAGGGGATTGGTCTCTTTCCAGCCCGGCACGGGAAAGGTGTAAAACCGGCCCGAGTGCTTGAATGATGCCTGGGTCCACGCCCCTATGATCACGTCCAGGGACTCGGCGAAGAGGGCGTAGTTGCTCTCCTGGTTGCGTCGATCGGCGTAACGATTGAACTGGACTGAGGGTCTGGTGTCGATGCCCCTGGCGATGCCGAAATCCACCCTGCCCTTGGTGAGCTGGTCCATGAGGGCGATGTCCTCGGCCACCCGGATCGGGTGCCAGTCGGGGATCACGGTGCCGCACTGGCCGAACCTGAGCCTATCGCTGTACTGGGCCAGGCTTGTGCCCAGCAGGACCGGATTGGGAGCGGCCCGGTACCACCCATCCCAGGAGAAGTGGTGCTCCGCCATCCAGACGCCCGTGAAGCCGGCCTGGTCGGAGAACTGTATCTGCTGTCGAAGCTCATCCACCAGCTTCTCCCACGGATACACCTCACCGACGTGGCAGTATAGGGTGTTGTCGAATCTCATTGTTATTTTCCTGTTCGAACTCTCAACGAGCTCACTTGATGGCCAGGGCGTTAGGAGGCGAGGCTATTCCCCCTTGCAGGTGCAGCGGGGCCGAGACCAGCATGAACTCGTACACTCCATCCGTATGGCAGTCGGAGGCCAGCTCCTCCAGGTTGAACTGCTCCCCCAGGGGCAGACCCAGGAGGGCAATTGCCCGGACGTGGAGAGACCCCCGGTCCGGATCCCAGGGCCAGGACTCGACGGAAGGATTGTCGGTGGCCAGGGCCGCCACCCGGTGGTCCCAGAGCCATCGGGCCATCTCTCTGCTGGAGTCGAGGCCACAGGCCCTTAACCCATCACGGGCGCCCAGGGCCTCCTTCTCCTCGGGTGACAGGCCCAGGTAGTGCTGGAGCCATCCGGTCCGCACCAGCAGAATGTCGGCGGGTCTCAGGTCCAGGCCCTGGGCCCTGGCAGCGTTTTCCAGGTCGTCGATGGTATAGATATCCGTATCGCCGGGGTCGATGGGGCGGCCCTGGTCTGCCCGGTATTTGAAAGCGTCTATGAGGACTCCCCGGCCCACCAGCCTGTTGGCCCAGTGGTGTATGCCGAGCTTACCCTCGGGACCCCGTTTGATCTGGTCGCGCTTAAAGCCGTTGTAGAAGGCGTTGGATTCGGCATCCCCGGCGTGGCCCAGGCCGTCCCACTGGCTCCCCTCCTGGGTGTTGAAATGGTCCAGCTGATCGTCGTGGCCGAGGGAACCGGAGAAGCGGATGATGGAATGTCGGGGTGCGCCCCGTCCGAAGAGGGGCGGCGAGCCGTAGCCGATGGGCATGTCCAGCCGGAAGGCCTTGCCATTCTTCACCAGGCGGGCGGCCTCGACTATTCCCTCCTGTGTGAGGAGATTGACGCACCCGACTTCGTCGTCATCGCCGAAGACGCCCCAGGCCGAATCGCGAGGAGCGCCGGGCCTGACCGGCAGGTCCGAGAATTTTGGCAGTTTGGAGAAGTCTATGCTAGCCAATCGGTCCCCCGAGTTGCCATCGTTTTCCAAGGCATCTGGCCGACTTCAATGCCGGATGTATCATCATTTTAATTCCCTAGCTTTTCTGTGGCTTTCTTGAAGCTCTTCATCACCTCTATGTGCTCGGAGGCTGTCCCCAGTCCCGCCCCCATGGTGTCGAGATAAAAATGGGTGGCCCCCAGGGTCCGCCATTCTCGCATCTGGTCGACTACCTCGCCGAGGTTGCTTCCGGCCAGGTGGGGCACGACGGCGATCTCGATGGCCGAGGGGTCTCGCCCGGCCTCCCGCGCGGAATCATGGATGGCCTTTACCTTCTCCCTGGCATCTTTGTCCGGGACCATGAGGGGCAGCCATCCATCACCGATGCGCCCGATCCGTTCCAGCACCGGATAGGCGTCTCCACCGATCCAGATGGGGATGGGCCGCTGCACCGGCAGCGGATTCAGGCCCGCTCCCCTGATGTGGTGCCACCTGCCCTGGTAGTCTACTAACTTCTTGGTCCATAGGGCCCGCATCACATCGATCTGCTCCTCGGAACGCTGCCCCCGGTTGTGGAAGTCCTCCTCCAGGGCCTCGAACTCGACGGGGTTCCACCCGATGCCGATGCCCAGGGTCAGCCGTCCCCCGCTCAGTACGTCCACCTCCGCCGCCTGTTTCGCCACCAACACCGTTTGTCTCTGGGGCAGGATCACGATGCCGGTTATGAGTCTTATCCGTTGCGTCACCGCGGCCAGATAGCCGAATAGGACCATGATCTCGTGAAAGCAGTCGTCGATATCATAGAACGGGTCATCTAGTTCCGGATGGTGTTCAGTGTCGGCTCCAATAACGTGGTCGTAGACCATCAGGCCGTCGAATCCCAGGTTCTCGACTGCCTCGGCGAACTCTCGTATAGGGCCAGGGTCTGCGCCTATCTCCGTCTGGGGAAAGACAACGCCATATTTCATTTCCAGCCTCCGCACCTAATATTCGATAATGCGATGTTCCCATTCAGTCACGAATGATATAATGCGCTAGATGGTTAGAGGTAGAGTCAGGGGGACCCCCCCTTTATTACTGGCACTCCTGATCTGTGAGGGAGTACTTCAGAGCCCCGATAAGGTGGTGACACTTTATAGGCTCGTTGATATACGTTTAAATCTTTATAATTCATAATAATTCTAATTAAAATTCTATTTATTCATTGTGATTCTAAAAGCTAACA
>JACZVB010000304.1 GCA_022572865.1 Chloroflexota bacterium
GGCTCCGTGTTGATCCAGCCTACGATGCCGGCCAGCTCCGGAGCCACGCTTCCGATCTCCCCTGGAGTGTCGGAGGTGATCACTGAGGCGGGCACGGGTGTGGAAGTTGGAGGCTCCGACGTCGCTGCACCTGCCGATTGTTCGCTGTTTTCTGTGGGTTCCGACACCGGCGTTGAAGTGGATGCCGGCGCCTCAGCCGTGCTGGCCGCCTGACCGCAGGCTGCCATCGCCAGAACGGCTCCGGCCAGTATCAGCGGTAGGAATAGATGCCTACGTTTTTTCATGTTGCACTAACCCTCAATTACCATCTTCAGATATACAACGGAAAAGTGGGGGCGAGGGTTGGGTTCCTGGACGCCCTTTCGAAACGTATTCATATATTAACCGACATTTCCTATTTCAGACTGCTGGCGCGTTGATTGACGGGATGCACAGTGAAGGGCTGAAGGATAGCACCAGCCTCCGGTGCCTTCAATCGTGACCTGAGGCCCAGACCGAGGTGACACCGCGATATCATTCCTTCTTAGTATTTGCTTTGGTGGGTTAGGCCTTCGGCTTGCCCCAGATGATCACAAGCTTCAACGGCTTTTCCCCGGCGTTGCGAAAACCGTGGTCGATTCCGGGCGGCACCATGACTGCGTCTCCGGCGGCCACGGGTACGTCCTTACCACCTATCCACATGACGCCCTGTCCCTCCAGGAAGTAGTAGATCTCTTCCAAGGCGTCATCGCCCTGGTGGGTATGGTTGCCCTCGCTAACCCCCGGGTCCAGCTCCCACAGTTGGAACTTGATGGGAAGCCGGCTTACGTCATCGAAAAAACCCCGGGTCTTTATGTTTCCCTCGCCCTCGTGCATTGGGCGAGACCTGACCTCATCCGAGTCCTTCTCTTTCCAGTACATGTCCATCTCCTATTCATAGGGGCGCTGGTGTCCACCTCTCGGTCACCTTATCCAGGCATTTTATAGCCTGCGGGGCCTGATGACCCACTCGTAGCACGGGTCGCCGGCCGTGAGGGCCGAGGTCATGTCGATGGTGAGGTCTGGATTGATGATCTCTAGTAGTACCCTCCAGCCCTGAAGGAACGCCTCGTCTATCTCCACGGGCCACCGGTGATCGGGAGGGAAGAGGCGGGGGTTTCGCTCCTTCTGACGCACTATGTACCTGTCCCCGGAGGCCTCTTCCACCGTCACCTCCTCATGCAGGAGCTCCCGGTCCCTCTGGATGAAAATCGCCATCCACCTGGCGTCATCGCCGGCGATGTCCAGGCCCTGGAGTACCTTTTTGTATAGCTGGGCCATCGTCACCTTGCTGGCATGCTCCACTATGGAGCGTGCGCCGCCGACACCGTACATCTCCAGGAGTGCGACCACGTGGCTGTCGACGTACTCCACGGCGTAGTTTCGCAACGCCCTGGCCTTCCTCACCCCACCCCAGTCCTCCACGGGCAGTTTGGGAGCCAGGGCCGGGTCGAAGCGGGGGCCTCGCTCCCCGGGGCTGAACTGCAGGGTCTCATCGGGGCCAAGGTCGTGATCGAAGATCTTGAAGTAGCCTTCGTGGTGAGGGTCGCCCTGCTGGGCCACCCGGGTCAAGACGAATCCCAGGCGAGAGTTTCCCAGAGACGTTCCGTTGTGGGCGTGCCAGGCGCTGAAGGTGGCGTGTCCCATCTTGGGAGCGAAGGCGGCGATGCCGACGCTGGGGCTAAAGGGGCTGTCGGACATGGAATAGGGCCCGGGGTACCGGATCCAGACCTTCTCGGGGCTCTCCTCCATGTAATGGACCTCCAGGCCACCCAGGATGTTGGAGAAATAGTGATATTTCCCCGACTTGATGGCGTCGGAGGGCTCCTTATCCAGGCCCAGCTTCTTGAGTCCCGGAAGGAAATGACTGAGCTGGTGCCGCCTCAGCATCTTCCACATCAGGCGGGCAGCGTCGTCCTGGCCGTGGTCTCTCAGGGTGGTCAGCTCGATGGCGTTGCAGAGGGAGAGGTAGAGGTCGTTGGCCAGGCGGCACTTTTCCTCCAGGGACTTGTCCCAACATTCGGCTTTGCTCATGACATGCTTTGGCATCTCCATATGGTCACCTTCTCTGTACGACAGGATTACTCGATGCGCAATATATCACAGGTGAATCTGGAGTATGGGGGATGGTTGGGCTCGCGGGCTCTATAGGGCCTGAGCACTTGGCTGTAGAAAACCGCGCCATAACGTATGCCCCGTATTGGAGACGCACTCGCGGTCTGCCACCCAGCGAACCATCCCTTCGACAGGACTCAGGACAGGCCCCTTGTACCCCCTTCCTTTTCTGGAAGGGGGTTTAAACTTAAATCTGGGGGTGTTCCCCCAGGCCCCCGGCATGGTTCGACCCTTCGACTTTGCTCAGGACAGGCAAGCTCACCACGAGCGGGGGCGTTGCCTCTGCACACCCCATCCAAAGAAAATCGTTAGACGGCCTCCGAATAAGCTACCAGAGAGAGCGTGAATGAATAACGGACGCGATGCAGCTGTCCAGGGCTTTGCTACCCCTTGAACCGCTTGAGGCGCAGGGCGTTGGAGACCACCGACAGGGAGCTGGAGGCCATGGCCGCGGCAGCGATGCCGGGGTTAAGCAGAAGCCCGATTAGGGGGAACAGCAGGCCGGCAGCTATGGGAATGCCGGCGGTGTTGTATACGAAGGCGAAGAAGAGGTTTTGCTTTATGTTCCTCATGGTAGCCTTGCTCAGCCGGATGGCGTTGACCACCCCGTGGAGGCTACCCGTCATCAGGGTGATGTCCGCCGCCTCCATTGCCACGTCGGTGCCGCTGCCGATGGCGATGCCCACGTCGGCCTGGGCCAGGGCCGGGGCGTCGTTGATGCCGTCCCCGACCATCCCTACCATCCTGCCCTCGGCCTGAAGCCTTCGCACCTCCGAGGCCTTGTCCCGTGGCAGCACCTCGGCCAGGACTGTGTCGATACCTACCTGCCGGGCTATCGCCTGGGCGGTGCGCCGGTTATCCCCCGTCATCATCACCACCCGGATCCCCATTTGCCCGAGGGCCCTGACGGCCTCCACGGTATCCTCCTTCAGGGTATCGGCCACTGCCACTACGCCCGCGGGCTT
>JACZVB010000305.1 GCA_022572865.1 Chloroflexota bacterium
AATTTATCGGCTGCTGGAGGGATAACTTATAACTGGAGCCCTGTAACCGGCGTGAGCAATGCCAATATCGCAAATCCAGTTACTTCTCCTACGGTAACAACTACCTATACCGTAACCGTGACCGATGCCACTCCCTCGATCAGCGCGGAAGTGAAGTAAAATGTCCCGCCGGTAATCGTGTGGTGGTCATTGCCGGATATCGCGTAGTCCCATTGTGTGCCTCCGAACGGGTCGTTGCCCTTGTCCGTCAACGCCATCGACAGGTTGTCGTTGTTCAACATCGCGTCGGTCGTATCCACCGTCGGCGCATCGGCCGCGCAGCACAACGGGCCGGTAATGCCCCAGACCTTCGGCTGTCCGGCGATGAGCAGGCTCGCAGCAGGCCCCCACATCGCGTCCCCGTAGATGTCGACGGCCGATCCGTTCAGCTCGATATCCCCGTTGCTCTCCTCCAGGGCACGCTTGGAGTCCATGATACCGGCACCGGTGCGTTCTCTCAGCGCCTTGATAGCTTGGGTAGGCACAGCCAAAGGCCTACTCCTCCTGCTTCTCGGCTTGAGGTGAAGTTTCCGGCTCCAACTCCGGTTCCTGCTGCTGCTCCTCTTGCTCTTTTTGGGCTTGGGCCTCGATGATCGACTCGTCGTACAGCTTCTGCTGCTCGTCGACCATGTTCTGCTTCTCCTCGATCCCCTCGAGGACTGCGTCGGCTATCTTCCCACTTATGAGCTTGACTGAGCGTATGGCGTCGTCGTTGCCGGGGATGGGATGGTCGATGAGGTTGGGGTCGCAGTCGGTGTCCACTATGGCGACGATGGGCACATCGACTCTTCGGGATTCCGCTACGGCGATGCTCTCCTTGCCCGGGTCGACGATGAATACGGCATCGGGAAGCTTGGTCATCTCTTTGATACCGCCCAAAAGCCTGTTGAGTTTGGCGATCTTCTCCTCCAGCTTCTGGGCCTCTTTTTTGGGAAGGGATTCGAAACCGCCCTTGGCTTTTCGGTCCTCCAGGCGCACCAAGAAGTCTATGCGTAACTGGATGGTGTTGAAGTTGGTAAGGGTTCCGCCGAGCCAGCGGATATTTACATAATGCATTCCACAGCGGGTTGCCGCCTCTTTTATTACGTCCTGGGCCTGCTTCTTAGTGCCGACGAAAAGGATCTCGCCTCCATCGGCCACCAGTGACTTGATGAACTGGCAGGCTTCGGTCAGTTTGGTGATGGTCTGCGACAGATCAACGATGTGTATGCCGTTTCGCTGGGTAAAGATGTAGGTCTTCATCTTGGGGTGCCACCGACGTGTCTGGTGGCCGAAGTGTACCCCAGATTCCAGCAGCAGCTTCATGGAAACGGGCTCGGAGATGCTGACCGGTTCTTCGGCGGGTTCCTGTTTAACTGGTTCGGTTACTGTTTCTTCTACCATAATTGTCCCTGGCTCGTTTTCTCCTCTCGATAGCGGTGTAAGTGGGCGTCAGTATAACATATGCCCTACCCCCTAGCAATTTTAGGGTCCCTTTTTCCTCATTGACGGTGCTGTGACTGGAGGATAGAATCAATCTCTGGCCTGGGGGTTTGAGGGGTCCCTAGAAGTAGTTGTTAGGGATAATTCTAGACAAAGGAGCTTGGAGCATGGCTGCAACAACGAGCGATACACCGGGTTTTGATGAGCTAAAAAAGATGGCACTGGATCATTTCTGGCCCCACAGTCAGCAGGTGGCCGACTTTGAGAAACCGGATGGTCTTCATGTGATAAAGGAAGGGAAGGGTTGCTGGGTGGAGGACACCCAGGGGCGTAAATACTTGGACGTGTTATCGGGGATGTGGCTGAAAAACATAGGCTATGGGCGCACCGAGATAGCCGATGCGGTTTACGAACAGATGCAGCACATCACATATTCTCCGGAGAACACCACCAACATCCCGGCCCTGAAGCTGGCATCCAAGCTGGCCAGCCTGAGCCCCGATATGATGTCAAGGGTCTTTCTGGTGAGTGGGGGCTCCGAGGCAGTGGAGAGCGCTCTGAAGATGGCTAAGGCGTATCACCAGGTCAGGGGAGAGCCGGGGAGGCACAAGATAATAAGCCGGAAGGACTCCTATCATGGGGCCTCCTTTGCCGCAATGAGCCTGGGGGGGTATCAGGGCACCGCCAACTTCGGTCCTCTCTTGCCGGGCAATATCCATGTGACCCAGCCCAACCACTATCGGTGCCTGTACTGCAGCAACGCCTCTGAATGCAATCTGGAGTGCGCCAAGGACGTGGAGAGGGCCATAGAGCATGAGGGGCCGGAGACGGTTGCGGCGGTGATAGGCGAACCTATCTCAACCTCTAGCATGATGATACCCCATCCCGATTACTGGCCTACCCTCAGGTCCATATGCGATAAGTACGGCGTTCTCCTCATCGTCGATGAGGTGATCACCGGCTTCGGGCGCACCGGCAAGATGTTCGCCTCGGAGCACTGGGACCTTCAGCCCGACATAATGACCGTGGCCAAGGGGCTCTCCAGCGGATACATGCCCATAGGTGCGGCCATCGCTCGCAAATCGGTGGCCGACGTCTTCATAGGGGGCGAGGAGAAGACCTTCCGGCACCTTTTCACCTTTGGGGGGCACCCCGCGGCCTGTGCCGCCTCTCTGGCTAACCTGGAGATCCTGGAGGGAGAGGACCTGGTGGAGAACTCGGCCCAGATGGGCAAGTATATGTATGAGCAGCTTCAGACGCTCTACGAGCATCCCATAGTCGGCGATATTCGAGGTGGCCTGGGGCTTCTGGCCGGTATAGAGCTGGTGAAGGACCGGAATACCAAGGAGAAATTTCCGAAAGATGTGAACCTGGGAGAGAAACTGACCCGTAGTTTCCTCAAGCACAGCATCCTGATCCGGCAGCGGGGAGACGTGATATACCTCAGTCCTCCGCTGTGCATAACCAGCGATGAGGTGGACTTTGTGGTCCGCAACGTGGATGAGGTGCTGGGCGAGGTGGAGCGGGAGCTTGAATAGCTCACCTTAGCCCAGATATCCCAGGTGTGGGACGTCGGCACTGGTTTGGCTCCGCCCGGATGGTCAGGGTTACAGGGCAGACCCGGGGCCAGGAGG
>JACZVB010000014.1 GCA_022572865.1 Chloroflexota bacterium
AATGTCCACGACCTCGTCCCCGGCCCCGGGGAAATCCCTGGCGGTGGCCACAGCCTTGACACCGGGCAGCGCCTCGGCCCGGGTGGTGTCGATGGACCTGATACGGGCGTGGGCGTGGGGGCTGCGGAGGATCTTTCCGTGGAACAGGCCCGCGGCGTCGAAGTCGGCGCCGTACAGAGCGCGGCCCGTGACCTTATCTGCGCCGTCGTGGCGAATGGGTCGGGTGCCGACCACATCGAACTTCTTGGTGGCCAGGACTACGTTGGGTTCGTACTCGGTGGTGGTCATGCCTTTGTCTCCTGCATCTTACCCGCGGCGTCCATGACAGCCCGGATTATCTTGTCGTAGCCTGTGCAGCGGCACAGATTATTGGCCAGCCAGAACCTTATCCGCTCCTCCGAGGGATCGGGCTCCCGGTCCAGCAGCGCCTTCGCGGCCACCAGGAAACCGGGCGTGCAGATGCCGCACTGCAGGGCGGCGTTTTCTAAGAATGCCTGCTGGAGGGGGTGAAGGGTGTTTCCTTGGGCAATGCCTTCGACGGTGGATATCTCCTTGCCTTCGACCTCGACCCCCAGGACCAGACAGGAAGTCACGATCCGGCCGTCGAGGAGAACGGTACATGCGCCGCAGTTGCCGTCGTTGCACCCCTCCTTGGTCCCCGTCAGGCCGATGATGTCCCGGAGGCACTCCAGAAGGCTCTGACGGGGCTCGCATAGGAAATCCACACCCTCTCCATTGATCTTGGTCTGTACGTACGTTTTCCTGGGCATCTACGACGCCTCCTTGGCCCTTTCTATGGCGGTGTTCAAGGCCCTTCGGGTCAATACTTCACACAGATGGATTCTGTAATCGATGGTGCCCCGCATATCGGTGATGGGCCTGGCGGCCTTTTTTGCGAGGTCTGAAGCTTTGCGGATGTTTTCTTCTGTAATCGGCTGGCCGGCCAGGGCGTCTCCCGCCTCCTTCACGAAGAGGGGCGTCGGCGCCACCGATGCCAGTGAGATTCGAGCCGATTTGATGGTGGACTTGTCGTCGCTTAGCTCCACTGAAACCCCGGCCCCGACGCCGGCGATGTCCATCTCGTTCCTGGGTATGAACCTGATGTATCGAGACCCGAAGTTGGGGGGTGGGGGAGGGATGTGTATGGACACCATCATCTCGTCGGGCCGCATGACGTTCTCCCCCGGGCCGGTGCAGAAGTCCTCGACGGCGACCCGCCGATGGCCTTGCGTGCTGACTAACTCCACCGTTGCTCCCAGAGCAATGAGGGCTGGGATGGCGTCGGCGCTGGGGGCGGCGTTGCACACGTTGCCGCCTACGGAGGCACGGCCCTGTATCTGTATCCCACCTATTATCAGTGTACTGTCGATGAGGGCGGGATAGGCGGATGCCACCGCGGCGTCGTCATATATCTTGTAGCAGGGGACCGCGGCCCCCAGGGTCAGGCCCTCAGAGGGGGTGTAGGAGAGCTGGTTCAACTCCGGGATGGATTTCACATCCACCAGTATGTCGGGCTGCCTACGGGCCGCTCTGAGCTGGACCAGGATGTCGGTCCCGCCGGCCAGGAACCGGGCCCGGTCTCCCTCCCTGGCCAGTATATCGATGGCCTCCTTTACCGATGCGGGGCTTATGTAGTCGATCCACTTCAATGGTGGCCCCTCTTTCTCCCATCAATTGGGCTCGTCGCCTGCCTGTTGCGAGTCCGCGAGATTCAAGTTTGGATTGTTTGAATTGTCTCCTGCGGCGACACCCAAGATACCTGTAGGGATGTGCCCTGTCAACCCTAATGAGGGTGGAATGTTCAATAACAGTTTCGACCATCCCCCTGTCCTTCTTCCCTTCGATAGACTCAGGACAGGCCTGGCCAGGAAGGGGGACGAAATTAAGTTTGTCCCGAACTCGGGACAAACCCACGGTCCCGACGCCGAGTCGAGACACCCCCCATTTGGAGGGGCTTATTAAACGGCCTCGTGTAGATACGATTGCAAGGCTAAATAGGTAGTGATACTATGTTGGGCCACGGGGCCGTGCTTCCCTTCGATCCGGCTCTTATCAGTGGAATGCAGGGGGTGAGTCCGGCCCTGAGTAGTTGGGGAGCAGCACTGTTTGAACAGAATCAACGACGCCTTTGCCCAGCTTCGGTCTCAAGGGAGGACGGGCATAGCGGGCTTTCTCACCGTGGGCTATCCGGACCGGGGCTCTACCATGCCCCTTCTCCGGGCTATGGTGGAGGGTGGGCTGGATTTCATCGAACTGGGCGTGCCCTTTAGCGACCCTCTGGCCGATGGGGCTACAATACAAAAGGCGGGCCACAAGGCCCTTGAGAACGGCATCACCCTGAGGGACTGTCTGGACGTCTGTTCCGAGGCCCGGGACCAGTTCCCGCTTATTCCCATCCTGCTCATGGGATACTATAATCCTGTCCTGAGCTACGGTATCGAGAAGTTTGCCATCGATGCTGAGCGGGCGGGCCTGGACGGCTTGATAGTTGTCGATCTGCCTCCCGAGGAGGCGGGGCCTCTCCAGAAGGTGTGCGGCCCTCGCGGCATAGACCTGGTCTTTCTTCTGGCCCCCACCAGCACCGACGAGCGAATCGGGAGGGTGTGTGAGGCCTCGTCCAGGCTCATCTACTGTGTTAGTCTGACGGGGGTCACGGGCGTCAGGAGAGAGGTTGACTCGGGCCTGCCGGAGTTTCTGGCCAGGGTCCGCAGCAGGACAGACCTTCCCCTGCTGGTGGGGTTCGGCATATCTACCAGGGCTCATGTCGAGGCGGTGGCCCCCTATGCCGAATCGGTGGTGGTTGGAAGCGCGTTGATTGATCTGATAGAGGATGCTCCTCTCTCTCAGAGGGTTGAGCGGGTCAGAGGGTTCGTCGAGGAGCTGTCCGGGAAGAGTGGGCTAGAGACCTAAGGAGCGGCAGTTTTGTGGTGCAGAGGTATACGTGGTGCCACCACCGTAGAGGAAAACACGAGGGAGGCCATCCTGGAGGGCACTTCCGAGTTGTTGAAGCTGATGATTAAGTACAATGACCTGGAGGAAGACCAGATAGCGGCGGTCACCTTCACGACGACGACGGACTTGAATGCCGAGTATCCTGCCGTCGCCGCCCGGCAATTGGGGTGGACGGATGCAGCGCTCCTGTGCGGCCACGAGATGGACGTGCCCTGTGGGCTAAAAAAGGTGATCAGGATACTTTTGCTGGTCAACACCGAGAAAAGCTCGAAAGAGATGAAACACGTTTATATCAAAGAGGCGGTAAAGCTAAGACCCGATAGCGCCGGCCCCGCGTATGCTAGGGTTGATCAGTAGTATTACCCATCCCTTCGATCAGGGAGGACGTAGATGATTGTGTCAATGAGGCCCAAGTGCACCGAGGACGAGATTAAGGGAGTCCAGGGGAAGCTGGAGAGCCTGGGGTTCCAGTACCATATCTCCAGGGGTGTCGAGAGAACGATAATAGGGGTAATAGGCAAGATCTATCCTGATCTGAAGGACACCCTGGAATTGATGCCCGGGGTGGCCGAAGTGGTGCGCCTGTCCCGGCCCTTCAAGCTGTCCAGCAGGGAGTTCCATCCCGATGATACGGTGGTGCGGGTGAGAGATGTGACCGTAGGCGGGACCGAGCGGGTTGTCATGGCAGGCCCCTGTGCCGTGGAGAGCAGGGAGCAGCTCTTGGAGACGGCGAAGGCCGTGAAGGAGGCCGGGGCCCACATCCTCAGGGGTGGGGCCTACAAGCCCCGCACCTCTCCATACAGCTTCAGGGGCCTGGGCGAAGATGGGCTGGAGATGCTTGCCGAGGCCCGCGAGAAGACCGGCCTTCCGATAATTACCGAGGTGATGACCCCCGCAGACGTCGGCCTTGTTTCCCAGTATGCCGACGTCCTACAGATCGGCGCCAGGAACATGCAAAACTACATCCTCCTGGACGAGGTGGGCAAGGTAGACGTGCCGGTGATGTTGAAGCGGGGAATGTCCGCTACTATCGAGGAGTGGCTTCTCGCGGCGGAGTATGTTCTGGCCCAGGGGAATCAGAACGTGATCCTCTGCGAAAGGGGCATCCGTACCTTCGAGACCTACACCCGCAATACCCTTGACCTCAGCGCCATTCCAGTGATCAAGAAGCTGAGCCACCTGCCCGTAATAGCCGATCCGAGCCATGCCACCGGCAAGTGGTATCTGGTGGTCCCCATGGCCCTGGCCGCGGCGGCGGCGGGAGCCGACGGGGTGATGGTCGAGGTCCATATCACCCCTGAAGATGCCCTGTGCGACGGTGCCCAGGCCCTTACCGTAGAGAATTTTCGGCTCCTGATGGGCCAGCTCTCGACCATCCAGAAACCGCTTCAGCAGGCTACGCTTTAGACGTATATCGCGGGACAGCCAAAGCTGCATACCGGATGCCGTCTAAGGTCCGCTGCCCAGTCGAACACGTAACGAAAGACGGCCTCAGTGTCGGTACTCGAAGGGGAGGCTTATGCTTGGCGGGGCCCCAGGAGCTAGCTCGGGTCCTTCACCATCCGCAGGTACGGCTTCACCGCATCCCAGCCGGCAGGGAACAGCTCCTTCGCTTTCTCGTTGTCGACCGCCGGGAGGATGATCACATCCTCGCCCTTGTGCCAGTTCGCCGGCGTCCCCACCTTGTGCTTCGCCGTCATCTGGACGGAATCCAGCACGCGCAGCAACTCGTCGAAGTTGCGCCCCGAGCTCATCGGGTAGGTCAGGCTAACCTTGATCTTTTTGTCGGGGCCCACCAGGAACACCGAGCGCACCGTCTGGTTGTCCGCTGCTGTCCTGCCCTCGGACGTGTCACCCGCGTCGGCCGGCAGCATGTCGTACAGCTTCGCTATTTCGAGGTTCTTGTCCGCGATGATCGGGAAGTTGAGCTTCGTACCGGCCAGGTCCTCGATGTCGCTGGCCCACCGCTTGTGGTCTTCGACCTTGTCGACGCTGAGGCCGATTACCTTGCAGCCTCGCTTCGCGAACTCATCGTTGATCTTCGCCACGTAGGCGAGTTCCGTCGCGCACACCGGCGTGAAGTCCTTGGGGTGCGAAAACAACATCGCGTACCCATCGCCAACCCAGTCGTGGAAATGGACCGTCCCCTCGCTGGTCTCCGCCGTGAAATCCGGCGCCGTGTCATTGATGCGCAGTGACATGTTTCTCCTCCTCGTAATAGTCACGCTCCATAGCCTAACTCGTTCAAAGGGCCATACCGCCAGCCATAGAGGCCACCCGCTCGAACCCCGCCTGTATCAGGGTCCCAGCCGCGGTATGCGAACTCCCCACGCTTGTATCCGGAATTCCCAACCTCACACTGGACGCAAGCACAGGGGTTACCCTCGACCAGGTCAATGGTAGTCTCAACCAGGGACGCCGTCAACCTTCCCATCAGGTTTACAACACCATCCGGCGGCTGCCTGAACTGGAGTTCGTTGGGCAGCTTAGGTGTCTTTCACTACGTTTGCATCCCCATCGAAGGGAGAGCTGGGGAGCCATTACCATCTGGAGGAGGATGTTGGAGGTGTATGTCGAAACGGCCATCAAAACCTATCGGATTCCGACACGGGTTATTGACTGGCTTAATAGGCGGTGGCTATAATGCCAGGACGTAAAAACTCCCACCGAGTTGGAAACGCAGTGAAAAGCTCACACGTACTGGTGGGTAAATGAGGCAAGCATTGGCAAACCAGACGGGTAAAAGATACAGGTGTGATGTATGCGGGTCTGAATTCATCGTGACCAGGGGTGGTGACGGGACCATCCAGTGCTGTAGCAAGGTGATGGCCCTCAAGAAATAACCCCTGGATGTAGAGCAGGGTCCAATACCGGAATCCAGGTATCAGGAGGCAGGTCTAGATGGCTAACTTGTTGGGGAAGAGGTTTGTCTGCGAGGTCTGTGGCACCCAGGTGTTGTGTACCAAGGCCGGGGACGGCGCAGCCCACTGTTGCGACAAGGAGATGACACTTCAGCAGCCGAAGCCTCTGCCCTCGGCAGATTAGCCACCTTTCAGGCCCACCTCCCCGCGATCTTAGCTTGGGACCTGTATCAATCTGCTTCAATCTTTCGTGATAGGAAGGACTCAGGGCAGGGGTTGTCAGGGGAGGGGGAAGGGGATGCGCCCGGAGGAGTCCCTCAACCTTCAAGCACTGGAAGAGTGGACTTCCCCTTATTGATGAGTTTTGTTAGAAGGTCTTAGTCGAACTGGGGCCCGAGCGCCGGCCCCGATTGCCGCGACCCTGCTCGAAGATATCCTTACTGCAGCATTCGGACCACCCCGATAACCTTGCCTTTTATAGACAGGTTGTCGGGGCTCACATATATGGGGTCCATCTGAGAGTTAGCGGGTTGGAGTCTTATCCGTCCGGGCTCCCTGTAGAACCGCTTTAGAGTAACCTCCTCCTCTGCCTCGAGCCACGCCGCCACCATGTCGCCATCATCGGCGGTGTTGGTGTACTCCATCAGGACGATATCGCCATCGTCGATGAGGGCATCTATCATCGATGTCCCCTTGACCCTCAGGGCGAAGACGTTCTCCTTGTTTCTCATCAGCGCCTGGGGAATCTCCAATGTGTCCATCGAGTCGGTAAATGACCCGGCGTCGGAGGTGGGAACGGGCAAAGGCTCGCCGGCTGCGATGAGTCCGATGAGGGGGATCCTGGTAGCCCTGGTTACACTTCGCTCCTCGCCTATGATCTCAATGCCCCTGGAAACTCCCGAGTCCCTGCGTATATGTCCCTCTCTCTCCAGTGCCCGCAGATGATAGTCCGCCACGGAGGTTGAGCTCATGCCGCAGAATTTCACGATGTCCCGGACGGTGGGTGGGTACCCCTTGTCGTCCAGAAACTTCCTGATTACATTCAGTACCCGACGTCTCTGGGGTGAAAGGTCTTTCATCTGGCTCCTTATGCGAGAACGAGTGTTCTAGCAATACTAACAAGAGCGCAGGCAGTTGTCAACTCGCGCGGCCATGATTGATTAATAACAGTCTCGACCATCCCCCCTCGGTCCCCCCTTCCTGCCAGGAAGGGGGGAGAAATAGCTCTGGGGGAACACCGCCCAGGCCCCCTACCAAAGGGGGTAAACCCCCTCTGGACCCCCTTTCCGTGAAACTTATTAAACGGCCTGGCCTGAGAACCGGGCAGGTTAGCGGGTCCGGTTGATCTCGGCCTGGTGATGCGCCGCCGCGAAACATCGGGCAAAGGTATCCTCCGCTGCCGCCGCATCCAGCACCTGCAGCCCCGCATTAGTCATGTTGCCCGGCACCCGGGCATGGTCCAATTTGGCTTCCAGAGCCTCCTGGCTGCATACGATTTCGCTGAGGGACTGGGCCGTACACCTGAGCGTTCCCAGCGAGATGGCCTGGGCATCCTCTCTGGACAACCCGTTGCTCTCTCCGTAGGCTATCATGGCCTTGAGGACCGGATACAGAAAGAACTGGCCGCAGGCGTGGAGGACGGTAAAGCTGTCCAGGGCCCCGTCCCCTACTATCAGCACCCGGTCACAAAAGCGACCCCAGTACTCCTTAAGCTCGGCCAGCTTTTGAGCATCGATACCCGGCTCTGGATTGATGGCCAGGTACCCGGTCTTAGTGGTGATAAAGGGAGGAGGAAAGACCCAGGCCAGTGCGCAGTTGGCCGGAAGGTATTTTCGATAAAAAGTCAGGGGGAGTGCGGCCGCCCCGACGGCGAAGATCTGATCTTCCCGGATGCAAGGTCCAATCTCTTCCATTAGGTCCGCCATCTGCTCCGGACGGACCAGGGGATAGATCATATCGGCGTCGCGGCAGGCCTCTCGATTGTCCGCCAGCACCTGGATGCCATATTTCTCCTCCACCTCCGCCCGCCGCTCCGCCCTCCTGTGGGTCGCCACCACCTCGATTCCCCGCCCACGCTCCTCGGGGCTGGCGATGACATTGAGCAGCACTTCGGCGTAGCGCCCCGCACCCAGTATGACGATCTTCTTGATCATGCCTGAACTCCTTACACCAGCGGGGTCTATCAGCAGCCACCAGGCCAGAGGCCTTCACCCAGCCCCGAGGTTCTCCGAGGGGAACTGTATCCCCAGCTCATCGGCCAGCCCCTTGAGGGAGTCCCTAACCTCCGGGTGAAGGGGGATGCCGGTGCGAGACCTCTCCTGATAGGTCTCGTGCTCCTTCAGCCCCGGCACCAGCACCCGCTCGTCCCCCAGCCCCGTCGGAGTGGAACGGAGGCTCCTTATCATGTCGTCCATCATCTCTTTGAAATCCTCCACAGGGCGGAAGCTCTCGATGCGGATAGCCCCGAGGAAATGGCCTACGGTCCTGCCCTCTCGCGATAGGGCGGCCCCGAACCCGACCCCCGACAACACCCCCGATAGGATATCCACCAGTATGCCCAATCCGTATCCCTTGTAGCTGCTGAGCTCGGGGGTGGACCCCAGGGCCAGCAAGGCCCCGCCATCCCAGTAATCGTTAGGGTCGGTGGTGCCGGCTCCGTGCTTATCGACTGCCCAGCCCAGGGGGATGGGCTCTCCCTTCCGGCGGGCCAGTTCCAGCTTCCCAACCGCAACGGTGCTTGTGGCCATATCCAGGACGTAGGGCGGCTCCTTGCCGGCAGGCACGGCAAAGCTGATGGCATTGGTCCCCAGCCTTCGCTCCAGGCCAAAGGTCGGGAGCACCGCTGGAGAGGCGTTGGTCATAGATATGCCGATCATATCGTGGGGCAAGGCCATCATCGAGTAATAGCCCGCGGCCCCGTAGTGATGGCTGTTGGTTACCGCTACCATGGCAACGCCGTTTGCCTCGGCCTTTTCGATGGCCAGCTTCATGGCGTTGTAGGCCACCACCAGTCCCAGGCCCCCATCCCCATCCAGCAGGGCTGTCGTCGGGCCTTCCTGAATCGTGAGGCACCGGGCCCGAGGGTTTATCCTGCCGCTTCTGAGACCGGGCACATATGCATTGTGGGAGGAGAGGTGTGCGATCCCGTGGGAGTCGATCCCCCGAAGGTCGGTATCGATGAGGACGTCCGCCGAAATACTCGCGTCCCGGGAGGTCATGCCGCACCGGGTCAGTATCTCCCGGGTCAACCTCCTGAGGTCGTCCGCGTGGTATCGAGGTGAGGTATCCATGTTGTGGTTCGAGGGCGTCGGGGCCGCACCCTTTCAGACATGCAGGGGTCAACTCTCGTTAGGCTTCAACGCATTCTAACCTCAGTCCCCCGGTTTTGGAAAGCTGTTCATACCTCTCAGGCCCTTGATGGCGCTCACATGATGGGTGCGATAGGAATATAGCCCCAGATTTTCCTTGCTGGTATACTTGGGCTTGAATCGTGGCCGGAAACCGCTGCATTCCATCGCCGGGTCCGGGCGTCAGCGGTTATCTATTAGAAGACATGCGTGTATGAGCAACCTTCACATTCTGAAAATTCCTAAACTCCGGAACCCTCGTGTGGTGGCCGGCTTCTCCGGGTGGGCAAATGCAGGCGAGGTCTCCACTGGGATCGTCTCCTATCTGAAAAGCAAGCTGAAACCGGTAAAGTACGCCGAGCTGGACCCGGACCCGTTCTATGACTTTACCTCTGCCAGGCCCGTCGCTTCCATCACCGACGGGGTCATCCGGCGATTCAAGTTCGTCTCCAACGAGTTTTACTACTGGGAAGACCCCGAAGGCCAAAAGGACCTGATCCTGTTCCTGGGGGCTGAGCCCCACCTCAGGTGGAGGGAGTACACAGAGGCGTTCTTTTCCGCCTTTCAGGACTTAGACCCGGCGGAGCTAATTCTGCTGGGAAGTTTCTACGACTCCACACCCCATTCCCGGCCTCCCCAGGTATCGGCGGCTTTGACCGATAGCGGGATGCGGGCCACCCTGGAGGAGTACGACCTCCAGTTCACCGACTACCAGGGGCCCACCTCCATACACTCGATGCTGGAGCACACCGCACAGGAGATGGGCCTGCCCAGCATCAGCCTCTGGAGCGGTACCCCCCACTACCTGCCCACCGCCAACCCAAAGGCCTGGCTGGCGGTGCTGGAGCGCCTGCTGCCGATGCTGGGCATCCAGCTGGACCTGCAGGACCTCGAGCGCAAGGGCGAGAGGCTGGTGCAGCAGGTAAACCAGGCCCTGGTCCAGAACCCCAAGCTCCGGCAGTACGTCCGGCAGTTGGAGCGGGCCATTGAGGCCCAGGAGGAGCAGGAGCCTCTTAGAAGCGACGAGATAATAAAGAGCCTGGAGGAGTTCCTCAAGAGGAAACAGCGGGAAGACTCTTAGCTCCACGGGCCGTGTCCCCCGACCCCGATCCACCCTGCTTCACCCCAAGGGTGGAAGCCCCTCAGATGGGTAGGGCCTGCACCCACGGCCAGCGTTTCCATAGAGCTAACGAAATGCGGCTCTTCCCGCCCGTCGGTGCCTTAGCAGTAGGGCCCGAGGAATGTGCCGCCGATTACATGGAGATGACCGTGTTCCTGGCTCTGCATGGCATCTGCCCCGAAGTTGGACAGCAGTCTGAACCCGTTGGGGCAGTACAGCTTGCCCATCTCCACGGCCACTGCCCCGGCCTTTGATATGTCCTGCCAGAACTCCTCCTGGGTAGCGTGCTTCTTTCCCACCACTAGAAGCATGACCGGCACCCAGTCCAGCTTGTTATCGAAGACGATGATGTCATCGTCCTCGTAACGGATGTTGGCGGGAGACTTCCTCTCGATTATGTCACAGAATTCGCAGGCCATATGTATGGAGCCGGCTACCGCGCTCCCCGCCCCCGCTGCGAGCCTCGTAGCGACCTGGCAGGCGAGGTGTCCCCGCTCCGGTAGTCGGGTGCGGTGATGGCGAAAAACATGGTCAAGCCGGGGTCGGCCAGCCTTGAGCTGATCCTGGTATCGATGTCGTCCAGGGAGAGGGCGGTGGTAATGACCGTGGGAAGCCGGGCGTTATACCGGTAGTTGATGATCTGGTACAGCTTCTCTTTGGCCCAGGGGGTGGCAGCCTGCTCGCCGTAGTCGTCTAGGACCAGCAGGGGCACCGTCCTCACCTTGTTAAAGAGCTGATCGTAGGTGATCTTGCTGTCGGGGGCGTAGGTCGAGCGCAGGTAGTCCAGCAGGTCCGGCACCAGGATAAAGAGGTTCTCTCTCCCCTGCTGACGGTGATAGTGGGCGATGGCCGCCGCAAGATGAGTCTTACCCCGTCCCGGCGGACCCATGAGCACCAGCCAGCCATCGAGGGACTTGGCGAAGCTCAGGGCCGCCCTGTAGGCGTCCTCCAGATTTCTCCTGGCCGTGCCGACCAGGTTCCGGCCCCTGGGTTTGAATGCCTCGAAAGTCATCCCAGCAGGCAGGGACAGGTCGAGGCTGTCCATGGCGTTCAGCACCGACGAGTGTCTCTCCACATCCAGCACAGTGGACAGGGCGGGATCGGTGAGGCGGCTTTGCAGATTCTCATCCAGCTGGTCCAGGGGCACGTTGGTGGTGATGACCGTTGGCAGCTGACTGTTGAACCGGTGGTTCAGCACCTGGAACAGCTTCTCCTTGGCCCAGGGGGTGCCGGACTGGACCCCCAGGTCGTCCAGGATAAGGAGGGGGGCATTACGCACCAGTTCGAAGAGGTCGTCGTAGGTGACCTGGCTGTTGGGGGTAAATGTGGCCCGGAGATGGTCCAGCAGGTCCGGGACTATCATAAAGTACACCCTCAGGCCCCGGTCAATGCAATGGTTGGCGACGGCCGCCGCCAGGTAGGCCTTGCCGCTTCCACTGCT
>JACZVB010000306.1 GCA_022572865.1 Chloroflexota bacterium
TCTTCCAGATCCCCGATCGCCCGAAACACCCCCAGGGCCTCGGCGTAGAGCGCCTCCGCTTCGCGATAACGCTGCTGCGTGTATCGCATCCACCCGAAGTTGTGCAGGCAGGAGCCGACGTCGCGATGGTGCTCGCCGCGCAACGCCCGATACATCGCAAGGGCGTCGACGAACAGCGCCTCGGCCGCCTCCCATTGAGGCTCTTCCGACAGGCCCTGGAAAAGGGCGTAGGCCAGCTTCGTCATGCTCTCGGCCACGAGTACGTGCCGCTCGCCCAAGAGCCGGCGGCGCATGTCCAGCGCCTCTCGGTGCAGCTCGACCGCCTCGGGTTTTCGAAGGCTCGTGTATACAGTTCCCAGGGCCGTCAGGCACTTCGCCGTCTCCGCGTGATCTCCCGAATGAAGCCCGCGCGTCAACGACAGCGCCTTCTCCAAATGCGGCCGGGCGTCGCGCCACCGCCACAACTTGCGATAGGTAAAGCCGTTCGTGTAGTGAATTTCCGCGGCCACCGCCGGGCGATCGCCGAGCTGGGTGGCGAGAGCTACTATGCCGATGCCCCCAACGTGGGCAACAGGGTCGGCGTGTACAGCCTGGAGGGCAAACTCCTGGCCCGACTGGGAATGCCGACCCAGGGCGAGGGGCCGGGTCAGTTCCTGGCTCCCCATGGAATAACCATGGACTCCCGAGGGGACATCTACGTGGCGGAGGTCTCCTGGACCATCGTGGCCCAGCGTCTGGATACTCCCAGGGAGATGAGGAGCCTTCAGAAGCTGGCCAAGAAGGGTTGATTGGGACCCTTCGATACGGGGCCCGACCGTCCCATTCTCCCCAACTCATCGGGCTAGATCGGCGAAGCTTCACTCGGGCCTGACCCCCTTTCATTTGCCCGCCTGCCGCGTGTTTCTTTCGTCCATCCTTTCCTTCCAGCATAAGAAGGAGGGAGGATCGGGACGCGCAAGAGATGGCCGGGTAGGAAGAGGGAAAGAGAGCTCATATCTGGGGGCATCCCCATCTCTGTTAATATGGTGTTGCCGTTAAACCCGATGAGCAAAGGTGGCATGGATGGCATTTCTGCTAATAGCCTTGATTCTGATAGTCTTGATCGGCGTGATAGTGTCGTCCCGCCTAAAGGCGGGACGTACCGCTATTCCCGGGTCAGGCAACCTCATCACCCAGATCAAGCCCTTCGATAATTTCACCCGGATCAACGTGGGTAACGCCTTTCAGGTGGAGATATCCATGGCGATTCACCACAGCGTCGCCATAACGGCGGACGACAACGTGATAGAGCTGATAGAGGTGGAGAAGGAGGGCGACACCCTGAGGATAGGTCTGGAGACGGGGGACTACGACGAGGTTACCCTGAAGGTCAAGATCGGCCTTCCAGAACTGGATGGCCTGTTGATGACCGGCGCCACCAGGGGAGTCCTGGGAGATGTTTCCTCGGCCACTGACCTCAGCATCAGCCTATCGGGGGCCAGCTCTCTGGAGGGCCAGCTGGAGGTGCGGAAAGGGGATTTCAGGCTCTCGGGCGCGAGCAGGATCAGGCTATCGGGCTCCGCTGACAGCCTCTCGATTCGAGGGTCTGGGGCCAGCATATTCGACCTGGGCGAGTTCGCGGTAAACAGGGGTGAAGTCATCCTGAGCGGGGCCAGCAGGGCAACCCTTAGAGTGGGGGAATCGCTGGACTACGTGGACCTCAGCGGCGCGTCCCTTCTCTCTTATACAGGCGAACCCGAAATCAAAGAAGTGAGCACCACTGGCGCCTCCAGCATCGAGCGAAATAGATCAGAAGAGGCCCGATCAGATCCTTGAGATGCTCATGAGACGACTGAGGAGAGCATGAACCTTGCATCCTGACCCGTTATCCACCCCCTCGCCCCCTTATACGCCCCTCTGGCATCGTTTGCGGGGTGTGGGCCCACTTCCGTCGGGGAAGTGTAGATGGGAGTGAGAGCTCTCACCTTGCCTGGCCCTTCCAGGGCCATCGTCGAAAGCCCCCATTACAAGTGGTGGTCCTACTTCACCATCGCCATCGGCTTGTTCATCACGGTGATGGACCAGTCTGGGACGAACATCGCCATGCCCAGCATCGCCGATCACTTCGCCCTGGACCTCCCTACCGTGCAGTGGACGATGCTCACCTATATCCTCACCACCAGCATCATGTTCATGCCCGTGGGACGGCTCTCGGACATGGTGGGCCGGAAAAAGGTGTATCTGGCCGGTTTCGTGGTGTATGGCGTGGGTGCGGCGGTGGGAGGCGCTGCTCTGGTTTTCCCGCAGGTGATAGCAGCGAAGATCATCCAGGGGATAGGGGCTGCCGGGATTCAGGCCAACGCCCTGGCCATAATCTCATCCTCGTTTCCCGAGCATGAGCGGGGCAAGGCCATCGGGCTTTACACCACCATCATAGGCACGGGGCTAATCAGCGGGCCGATCATAGGGGGCCTTCTGATCAGCTGGCTGGGCTGGCGAGCCGTCTTCTTCGCGAACGTGCCATCAGGTTTCGTGGCCATTTTACTGGCCATGGCGGTGTTGAAGGGAGCGCCTGTGGCCCGGCGCGCCGCGATGGGGCACCTGAAGTTTGACTGGGGTGGGGCGGTCCTCTCCTCGGGGGCTCTCGTCGGCTTTCTCCTGGGGCTGAGCAACGGCCATAGGTTTGGCTGGACCTCGCCGGCGGTTCTAACCAGCTTCATTGTGGCCAGTATCTTGTTCACGGCCTTCATATGGTGGCAGCTCCGGGCCGCCGATCCGATGCTAGACCTGGGGTTTTTCAAGGACAGGGTCTTCTCCATGGGGGTCTCGGCCCGGTTCATCAACTTCCTGGGGACCTCGTCTATATTTTTCCTGATTCCCTTCTACATGATTAACGGCCTGGGCTATTCCCCCGGCAGGGCTGGCCTGATGCTGGTGCCTGGCGCCCTGTGCATGGCGGTAATAGGGCCCATAAGCGGCCGAATCTCGGACAAGATAGGGTCCAGGTTGACCACGACGACCGGGCAGGCCGTCCTGGCCGTGGCCCTCTTCACCCTGTCCCAGTTGACGGTGGACTCCTCGCCGGTCCATGTGATCATCGGGCTGGTGATGTCG
>JACZVB010000307.1 GCA_022572865.1 Chloroflexota bacterium
CTCGGCAGACCGCTTAACAAGCTTCTCGAAAAGGGGAGTGCCCCGACGCCGAGTCCCGAGTATCGGGACGAGTCGGGGCAGGGGGTTTGGGGGTTCCCCCCAATCATTTAATTCCCCCCTTCCTGGCCAGGCATGTCCTGAGTCTATCGAAGGGAAGGGGGGGCAGGGGGGATGGTCGCAGTGAGATAAAGATCACCTACCCTCGTGTTGCCACAACCCCCAGCCTAGGGTAGGATGGGGCCGCTTTGAGGCGGCGCCCAATCTTGTTCATCCATTGCCACAACATACGATTCTACATCCTGCCGAACCGTGCTTAAACCCTTTGATGTGAGGTAGACCATGGGACTGAGGACCGGAGAAGAGTATCGAGAGTCGATCAGGGACGGCAGAGAGGTCTACTACGACGGTGAACTGGTCGAGGACATCACCCAGCACCCGGCCTTCAAACCTATAATCGAAGTTCGGGCCCGCATGTACGACATGCAGTTCGAGGACCAGTTCAAGGAGGTGCTAACCTTCGAGCGGGGAAACGGGACCAAGGCCTGCCGCGCCTTCAAACCTCCCAGGGCCCAGGAGGACCTGATGGCCCAGCGAAGATATGTGGAGACGGTGCTGAATGAGATCGCCGGCGTGGTGGAGCGGGTGGGCGACGATACCGTAGGTGAACTGTGGTCCATGCACGATAACATCGAGATGCTGCGGGGCTTCAACCCCCTGTTCGCCGAAAACGTGGAGCGCCACATCGAAAGACTGATGGACCTGGACCTTTTCCACGTCAGCGGCAACACGGACCCCAAGGGCGATAGAAGCCGTCCCCCCCAGGAGCAGGACCCGGACATGCTTCTCCACGTAGTGGATGAGCGGGACGACGGCATCGTGGTGAGGGGCGCTAAATACGAGACGGCCGCCTGCTACGCCAACCAGGGCTTCGTCAAACCCACCATAGCCCAGTGGGGCGAGGCCATGAAGGACTACGCAGTAGGATTCATTACTCCCATGAACGCCAAGGGCCTGAAGCTGATCTGCCGCACCGCCCTGGCCTTAGGCAAGGACCCCAGGGACTACCCCATCGCCACCAGGTTCGACGAGATAGACACCCTGCTCATCTTCGACGACGTACTGGTGCCCTGGGAGAACGTCCTCTTCTCCCGGGTGCCCGAGGCCGCCGCCTATATCCGGGGCACCCTCCACCGATACGTGGTCTTCCCATTCCTGCTGCGGACCCTTTTCCGGGCCGACATGCTCCTGGGAACGGCGTTCCTGAACATAGAGCAGACGGGTCTGGAGAAGGTGCCCCAGGTCAGGGAGAAGCTGACCACCCTTATGTGCTACCGGGAGACCATCAACGCCCATCTTCAGGCCTCCATCTACAGCGCTCAGACCAGCCCCGGGGGACTGTGCATGCCCAATCAGCCCATCGTGTACGCGGGCAGGGTATTCGCTTCCACAAATCTCCCCACCATGGTGGCCCACGTCCGAGAGTTGGCCGGAGGCCAGGTCCAACTGACCCCCGACACCGCCTCCTGGAACAACCCTGAGGTGCGGAAGTATCTGGAGAAGTACTACGCGATCCGTGACTGGGGCATGGAGGACAGGATAAAGCTCCTCCTTTTCACCCGGGACCTGGTGGACTCCTCCATGGCGGGACACAAGCTATCCTTCCAGCTCTTCGCCCAGAGTCCTCCCTACGCCAACCTGGTGGCCATGTTTAACAGCTTCGACCCGACACCCATGAAGAAGCTGGTCAGAAAGGCCGCCGACCTCTCCGACGTGGTGTTAAAGGAGGGTTGAGTCCACGGGCATGAGTGGCCGAGAGTAAATCCGTAAGAAAGGCAACCCAGAGGAATAAGCCAGTGACCTTCTCACTAGTAGGGTACTGCGAGCGGACCGGAATGGTGGGCATGGCCGTTACCACCAGCAGCATCTGTGTCGGCGCCAGGTGCGTATGGGTCGAGGCCGGGGTCGGGGCGGTGGCGACCCAGAATCTGACGGACCCCAGGCTGGGCAGTCTGGGCCTGGACCTCCTGAGAAAGGGATACTCCGCCGGGGCCGCAGTTGCCGAGATGGTAAAGGCCGGGGCCTACCCCGAGCATCGCCAGCTAGGGGTGATCACCTGCGATGGCCATACCGCCGCCCACACGGGCGAGAAGGTCTTCCAGGCCAACAACGAGTATCTGGGCGAGAACGTAGTGGCTATCGGAAACCTGCTGTCGACTATAGAGGTGCCCGTGGCCATGGGTCAGGCCTTCGAGGAGGACCCGGGCCTTCACCTGGCGGAGAGGCTGCTGCGGGGCCTGGAGGCCGGCAAGGCTGCCGGCGGAGAGGTGGGCAAGAACGAGCACTCCGCGGGGCTGATGGTGTATGACAAACTACCCTTCGCCCTGGTGGACCTGAGAGTCGACTGGCATGACGAGCCCGCGGCCGAGCTGCGCCGCCTGTGGGCCCGGTACGAACCCGAGATGGCCGATTTCATGGACCGAGCCACACATCCCAATAAGGCCCGTCCCCACCCCACCACCCCCTAATAACTCCCTATTGTCATTCCGAGGAGCGCAGAGGCAAGTCCCGACTCGTCCCGATACTCGGGACTCGTCGTCGGGATGGAGTGGAGCCTTATTCCCGCCCACCCTGCCTGTCCTGAGCGAAGTCGAAGGGTCATTCCGAGCGAAGCGAGGAATCTGGGGCAGGGCTTCCCGGCAAAGGAAGATGCCTGATATGTCATATGAAATGGAGACTTGTCCATGGAAGATGCCGTAAATACCAGGGTGCTCCAGCAGATCAAAGAGAATGAGATAGTCGACTTTGCCAAGGAGCTGATCAAGATTCCCAGCTTCAAGACTGAGGAGACGCCCGTGGCCCATATGCTGGCGGACTTCTTCCGACCCCGAGGCTACCAGGTGGAGGTTCAGGAAGTGGAGCCGGGGCGTCTGCAGGCCATCGCCACCCTGAGGGGCACGGGCGGGGGCAAGAGCCTGATGTTCAACGGCCACACCGATATCAACTCCATTCCCCGCGGCTCCAGGCGAGACCCCTCGATTCCCAGCGTCGAGGGAGACCGCCTCTACGGCCAG
>JACZVB010000308.1 GCA_022572865.1 Chloroflexota bacterium
GCCATCCGGGAGCGATTCATAGAAAAGGCGCCCCAGGCCGGGGCCGACCTCATCTGCCTGGACCTGGAGGACTCGGTGCCCGCCGGTGAGAAGGCCAGGGGCCGGCAGATGGCCCGGGACGCGATGCCCCACATGGAGCGAACCGGGTACATGATGTCGGTACGGGTCAACTCCCTTCAGTCGGGGCTGATGGAGGAGGACCTGGACGCCGTGGTGATACCGGAGCTGGAGGCGATAGGCCTTCCTAAGGCCGAGGACGCCGAGATCATCCAGCAGGTGGACCACTACCTCACCCTGCTGGAAAAGACCCGGGGCATTCCTACAGGCCAGGTCAAGATCCTGCCCTGGATCGAATCGGCCCGGGGGCTTGTCAACGCCTATAGCATCTGCACCGCCTCCACCAGGGTGCTGGGGGCATCGGTGGGAGGCGAGGACCTGACCGCCGATATGGGGACTGAGCGGACCCGGGCCGGCAAAGAGATAGAGTACGCCAGGAGCGTGGTGGCCACCGCCGCCGCGGCCGCGGGGGTGGCGTCCCTGGACACGGTCTTCATCGATTTCAAGGATGCCGAAGGCTTCAGGATAGACACCATCTTCGGCAAGAGCATCGGCTTCAAGGGCCGGTACTGCATCCATCCATCCCAGGTGGAGCTGGTGAACCAGCTATACCGCCCCTCAGACCGAGAGGTGGAATACGCACGGAGGGTGGTGGAATCCTACCAGGAGGGAACGGCCAGGGGCCTGGGAGCCGTCAGCCTGGACGGAGTCATGGTGGACAAGCCCGTCTATGAAAGGGCCCAATCGCTTCTGAAGCGCCTCGATGCCATAGAGGACAACAGAGCGTCCTAGTTCCGTTGCCTAATGCCGGCGCGGTTTCGCCTTCGGTTCAAGGGCCCGGGAAATAGCTGCTCCCGCCCGCATCACCCCGGCCAGGCCCCCGGGATCTCTTGAAGTGCTCCTGCCGGGCCTCTGACCATCTGCTGGAGGAAGGCCCAGGGCCGAGGCAGTCCTACCCCACCATCCGTCCAACCGAGAGGGTTGCTGGTGTTGAGACTGCCCCAGAAGAGAGGCCCGAAACCGCTGTACGTCGGTGCCCCTGAGGAAGGCGCCCGCGACCAGGACCGAGGCGGTCAAAGGAGCGGGGATGAGGGCCATAGCATCCCGGAGGATGATGGGGGTCCTTCTCAACTGCTGGGCAGGATGGTGGAACATCAGGTTGCCGTCCATCATAGCGATCTCCCTCAGGGAACCGGCCCCCGGAATGAACCTCGCCGCCCCGCCAATCCAGGTCTGCAAGGTCCTGGAGACATCGCCTCTGAGAACCTCTCGGCCCGTGGAGTAGGCCACGGCTCCCGCCGGGAACGACGGCACGTCCATGCTCATGATACCTACGGCCTTGGCCCACGCACCAGTCCAGCCACCGCGACCCCCCTGACGGAGCAGCTGGTGTACGGGCAATCCAGGCGCATCCTCGGAGCTGGGCCGGAGCAGTCGGGGAAGCAGGTACGTCAGGCCCGGCTGCATTATCATGGAGAACCCACCGGCCTTTTTGGCAAGCAGGCCGGCCAGCCCGGCAGCGCTCAGGGCCGAGGCTACGTCCCACGCAAGACTGGGCACCTTTGACTGATTATCCGAGACCCTGTCCAGAGAGTCGGCCCACCGTCTCCCAGCGGGTTTCGACAGCGGGTCCGAGTGGTCTGAGAAGACGGAGTCCAGAATCTGGGCCAGGTAGAGTGTCCAGAGTCGGGTTCGCATGATAGCTTCCTTTACGAGCAGATATCCACGGCTGTAAGGGCCAGGACCTGGCTGCACAGGACCATCTCATCTATGTCCGAGTAGTCGTTGCCGTAGGACCCTCCCCCGGGCCCGTAGATGGGGGCCGGTATCCCGGCCAGCCAGAGATGAGCGTCGTCGTCTCCATAGCGGGCCGATATATCCGATGGTGGCAGGCCCACGCCCTTGGGGACGCGGCCTGTGACCTTCCTGTAGCAGGAGGCCAGGGTCTGGACGATCTCCTCCTCCACCGCCATGTCCATGGGTGGATGATCGATGATCCAGGTGTTGAACTTCCTCTCGATAGGATGGACCAGTTCATACTCGAAGTCCGGGTCCTCCCGGCGGAGCCGGTCCAGCGTCCCCTCCAGGTCGGCCCGGATGGTTTCGGCGGTCATGCCCGGCACGGTGCTCACGGCTATGAAGGCGGTACAGAGGTCGCAGTTGCGGCTGACGGAGCGGAGGTCGTAGCCCTCGCCCCGCCCCCCTATGATGGAACCCACCTTGAGCCAGGGCAGCCCCTGGAATTCCCAGGGCTGGTGGGTCAGGATGGTGTCGTATATAGCGTTTATCGCCTTCATCATCTTGGGGATGGCGTCTACTCCTGTGAGGTCATCACCTTCCGGGTGCCGGCCCTTGACGTGAAGGGAGAACTTTGACATGCCACCGTGTTTGGTAATTACGTGGTGAGCGCCGTAAGGCTCCGTCACCACGGCCACATCGGTCTTGTACCCGTGGTCGATGAGGTATTTCGTCCCCAGCCCTCCCTGAAGCTCCGCCAGGACGCAGGCGACCACGATGTCCCCCCGGAGCCTCACACCCGACTTTCTTATGGCGTCGGCGGCGTGAATCATGGAGGCGACGCCGCTTTTCATGTTGCGTATCCCGGCCCCGTGCAGCCTGTTCCCCTCCACCCACGGTTCGTAGGGGTTTCGGGTCCAGCCCGCGGCCAGAGGATTGCTGTCCAGGTGGCCGTTGAACATGATGCTGCGGCCTCCGCCCGAGCCTTTAAGGGTGGCCACCGTCTGGAACCAGCCCCGCTCCACCTCTTGAAGCTCTACGTCGAAGCCCAAGTCCTTCAGGTATTCGGCAACCCAGCGAGCGACGGGGGTCTCCTCCCCGATGGGGCTGGGTATGCGCACCAGGGACTTGCCCAGCTCCACCAGCTCGTTCCGGTCGATGTGCTTCAGTATCTCTTTATCCGCAGTCTGTTCAGTCATGACGATACACCCCGACAGGTTGATACAACTTACGCGCCTCCATTTTGAGGCGTATGAAATTTCATCCGTTAGACAA
>JACZVB010000309.1 GCA_022572865.1 Chloroflexota bacterium
CACATCGATTCCGATGTCCCGGGCCGCTACCACTTCTTCGAAGGAGCTGATACCACAATCCGCAGTGAGTATTAAGCTGGCCCCCATGTCCCGAAGGCCCGTCAGGCCTTGAATACTCAGGCCGTGACCCTCTTCGGTCCGATGGGGTATGTAGGGGGTGGTCCTGCCACCCAAGGCCGAGATTCCCTGGTGCAGGAGGGCTGTGGCCGTGACACCATCGGCGTCGAAGTCGCCGTATATGGCAATAAGCTCTCTGCCATCTATGGCTCGGGCCAGCCGCGTAATCGCCGGCTCTATGTCTGGGAGAAGACTGGGGTCCGAAAGCGATGAGCTGTCGGGGGAGAGGAAACTCCGAAGCTGCTTCAGGTCGGTGATGCCCCGGTTGTATGCCAGCTGGGCTGTGGCGTAGGGGATATCACCCAGGGCCCGCAGACACTCGGATGTTGGAGGCGAGGATAATATCCAGCGGCGTTGGTTCATAACGGATAGGTGGCCGGGTCAAGTTGGTAACGGAGTCCCGGGTTCAAGGTTTAGGGGAGCTCCCAGAGGCCTGTTACCAGAGAGATATCCCCTTGCGCTCCCGGGACTCGTTGTACTCTACGGCGAGATTATAGGCCCGGGTGGTCAGAAAGACCCAAACTGTAATGCTCAGGGCCATAAAGATATAGGTCACCTCTACCCGGCTCCAGAGAGTGAAGACTGTCGAGGAGATGGCAAGGCCAGGTAATATGAAACCCCTTCCCCTGGCAGGGTCTTTGCTATCGTCGGGATAACAGACAAAGATCAGTAGGCTCCAGGTGATGAGGCCCAGGAACCAGAAGACGGGCCCTTTACCGATGAAAATCAGCAGGACGAAGGAGCCCCAAGTCACGGCGCCCGTGAACATTAGGACGATGCCGGTAATCACCTTGCCTACGTAGATGTGCCCCACGCCCCAGATGCCGACGATGGCACACACAGAGGCTAGCATCGCCGCAAAATCGGGGTCCCTGTGGGGGAGGGTGGGCAGCTCTTCGTGTTCGACATCGGATTCCTTGGGGGGCCAATCGAAACTTCGGTAGCCGGCAAGTTTCACCGGCGCCCGAGCGTTCTTGATCTGATCTGGGTGCACGGCATAGGCCAACTGTCGGGGAACAGGGCCCCAGTTCTGGGCTCCGCAGCCAGGGCAGCGGCCCTGGCCGGCCAGGGCCAGCACCGAGCAGGAGCGGCATACCTTTGAATCTGCTGCTAAGTTGGCGGACATTCAGTCGCTTTCTCTCCGCTGGCCCCGAAATTTAAAACATTCCGGCCCCGGGCTTATCACCAAAGGATTTTCTTAGCGATGCCCACTTACGGTCTCTAAACCTGCCGCGTTCTACTGCGAAATCGACCGCCCATCTGGTCTGCCAGCCCCAAGCAACAATGAGGAGAGCGATGAAAGAATAGCCTACGGCCCAATGATGCCAGAGGATGGTAAGCAGGAAGAACAGGCCCCAGGCCGATGCTCCTGCAAGCATCAGAAGGGCCCCTTTCATCGCTTTGCCGGCGTATATGTGGCCGATACCCCATATCCCTACAATGGAGGCTAAAGAGGCCAGCATAGCGGCGGAATCCGGGTCCTTGTCCGGGATTGATTGCATCTCTTCGCTTCGGGCTATAGGGTCTCGCGGGGGCCAGTCCGCGCTGCGATAGCCGGCAAGCTTGGCGGGCTCTGGACTATTCTTGAGGGCCTCAAGGTCGATTTCACGGACCAGGCTCTGGGGGACATAACCCCAGGTGACGGAGCGGCAATCCGGGCAACGGTCTTGGTGGGCGAGGGCCAGTGTGGTGCAGACGCGACACACTTTTAGTTCCTTCGCCGCCTCAATGAACAGGACAGCCGGTTTCCGCGAGTGGGCCGCTACCAACATCAGCAGCGATGTGAATAGCACTGCTACAGAAATCATTACCAGGAACGATACGATCCAAGCCACCTGCGTCACCTAGCCCTTCAAACGTGCAAATGAAGCAGTTTTAGACGACGAGACCCTGGCGCCAGAACGAAGCTCTGGTGAGTTTACTGTTTGGGTCGTAAAGACGAGAGAAAAGTCCCGACCCCCACGTAACTGAAATCCAGCCCCTGATGACAGCAGTATGCACCGTATATGGCATATCCACTACCGGCCAACATTATGAGGAAGAATCCTGGGGCAGCAATACTCGCAACCAAAAGAGCAAATAGTAAGAGTGCTGCTTGAAACACGAACGCCTGAAGCGCTTGATATCCGGTATAGGACGATGCCTTACGTTTAAAGACCCAGATGCCCATGGTAAGTACCAAAGCTAATCCGGTAAATGCAGGCACAATATTTAGAAAGAAGACGGCGTGAGCTATAGA
The DNA here is from genome assembly GCA_022572865.1 of Chloroflexota bacterium. Next base: position 2,357 of record JACZVB010000309.1, read on the forward strand.
GGCCCACATCTTCTCATCAGAGGACCTAGTCTGTTGATCCATTACTCCAAATTCCACCAGGGTAAACCGCTCTCACAATTAGGTGAATTGTATCATAAGTAACCTGTCAACTATCACAGTTTGGCTCTTCCTTCCCTGGCTGGGTGCACCCATATATAAGGCGCAGGTTGAGACCAATGGCATGGTGGTGGGAGCAGACGATAAGACAAACCAGAGTCTTAAAGGCCCTGGCCGGCACGGAGGGCTAATTACCAGGCCAGGGGGGTGAGGGGCGCAGGCGACTACCTGCCGTCCAGGTAATCCCTAAACACCAGCACCGAGTTGTGCCCTCCAAAGCCGAGGGCGTTGGATAACGCCACCTTCACCTTTCCCCTCCGGGGAAGGTATGGAGTGTAGTCCAGGTCGCAGTCAGGGTCCGGGTTTTCCAGGTTGATGGTTGGCGGTATCTCGCCCCGGTCTATGGCCAGAACCGTAACGGCAGCCTCCAGGGCCGCCGACGCTCCAATGAGGTGGCCGGTCATAGATTTAGTGGAGCTTATGGGCACCTTATAGGCGTGCTCATTGAAGACGGTCTTGATGGCCAGGGTCTCGTATTTATCGTTCAATTGGGTAGAGGTGCCGTGGGCGTTGATGTAGTCCACCTCCTCTGGGCGGACCCCGGCCTCTTTCAGGGCCATGTTCATAGCCCTGACGCTGCCC
>JACZVB010000310.1 GCA_022572865.1 Chloroflexota bacterium
AAATGGATTTCAGCGTAGGGATGGGAGGCGTCCTGACCACGGGTCAGGTGGGCGAGATGGCCCGTGTGGTGGAGGATAGCGGTTTCACCTACCTGACTCTGGTCGATTCGCCCTACAGGTCTCGGGACGTACACGTCATGATGACCCTGGCGGCGTTGGCCACCAAGCGAATTCGCATCGGCCAGGGCGTAGTCGATCCACTGACCATCCACCCCTCGGTCATCGCAAACATCACCGCCAGCATAGACGAGGTGTCAGGTGGGAGGGCCTTTATAGGCCTGGGCACCGGCAATCCAATCGTCAAACATAGGAAGAGGGCTACCCTGCGCCAGCTACGGGAAGCAGTCTACTTCATTAGAAAATTCATGTCGGGAGAGGAGGCGGAGTTCGATGGGGTAAGGACCCGTTCCCTCTGGGTGACCTCGCCCCTTCCCATATACATCTCGGCCCACGGGCCCAAGACCATGCAACTGGCTGGTGAGATAGCCGATGGGGTGATCTCCCTGTGTGTTCATCCCGACTACGTCAAGTGGCAGCTACGCCAGGTCGAGAAGGGGGCCCTGAGGGCGGGCCGGGACCCCTCCACCATAGACACCTGGGCCAGGTGCATGGTCTACGTCGCCGACTCCAAGGAAGACGCCCGGCGAGAAACATCGGCCTACCCATCCAGCTACGCAGACCTGTGCAAGCTTCTGGAACGAGACGACCCGGACATCGAGGAGCTTCGCAACGCCCTGGAGCAGGGAGAGCCGGGTTCAGTGAAGGAGCTGATCCGGGACTCCCGGAGGTTTGCCGAAGCCCTGGACCCGGACCTTGCGGAGCGGGTGGACGCACCCCACGCCAAGGTGGTGAGCCAGCGTCTCATCGACTTCTATCACATATCCGGCACGCCGGAGGAGATCTGCGACAGAATACGGGTGCTGGGGCAACTGGGAGTAAAGACCATCTCCATGACGGTCTATACCCTGATCGATAAGATGGGGATGATCCGGGAGGTAGGGGACAAGATCATACCCAACTTTCGGGACTAGCTACCCCGTGGCGGGACGCTCCTACATTCGGCCAGACCCTGACTTGCCGGAGGAAATCATTTCGGGGATGACGGTCGCCGGATAAGGTGAAACCAGCGGGCAACGCCCCGGATTCCAGGAGGAACAAGATGGTACGACCGAGGATTGCCGTGTTTTCCGGCCCCAACGCCACCATATCCAACTCGCCCACCCTGGTGACCAGCAACAAGGGAAGGCTGCCCGGCGAGCAACGCCTGGAAGGCCGGTTCGACCACCTGGCGCCCCAGTCCCTCTTCGAGCCGGTCAAGGTCAAGGTGAGGAAGTTCACCGCCCATCCACTGGAAGAGGACGCCCGGGCCGTATATCACGACGATGGCAGGGACTATTGGGAGGTTGAGCTGAGGCCCGAGGATGGCCCCTACCTGCTGCCCTACGTGGCCAGACGCTCCGACGGCTCTCCCAACGGGGCCCCCTTCGAGGCCAGCGACCTGGAGGACCCGGCCCTGGACTACGGCGGAAGACAGACCTTTCACCCCGATGCCTCTCGCATATTCGCGGAGATCGATCGCACCATCGCCGGCAGGGACCACCACGGGCAGGGCAACACCCTCGACCGAAGGGCCGATTACGATTTCATCCGGGCCCTGCCATCGGGGGGCTACACCCAGAGGGGCGAGGCGTTGGGAGCCGACTATTTCCCCTATGACCCCGTTGCCACCACTACCCGCTGCAGGGACCTGGCCTTGGTGGCCAACGTGGTCCAGTCGGCACTGGCCACCGGGAACTACGCTGGGGGCATCTGGCTGGAGAGCAGCTCGTCAGTGGAGGAATCGGTCTACTGGCTTAGCCTCCTCATCGATACCGATCTGCCCATCGTCGGCATAGCGTCCCAGCGCCCTCATGGAGAGCTGTCAAACGATGGGGCTCGTAACATAGTGGATGCGGTGGACTACATCCTGTCCGGTCGAGGCAAGGGCCTGGGGGCAGTGGGTGTTCAGGACGAGCAGATATTCGCTGGGCGGGAGTTCAAGAAGGCCGACGACCGTCCCGGCAACTATAAGGCCACTGGTGGCCACGGTGGCATCCTGGGGACCATAGGGCCGCCGGTCACGATCTGGTACAGGCCTGCCTATCGTCATACCTCTTCGTCCCAGGTGAACTGGAGCCGGCTTCCCTCTCGGGTGGAGTTCCTCGACAGGGCTGGCGATAGCCATCTCACAGCCGTGGCCGTCAAGAACCCCGACGGCTCCCTGAGGCCGGAGAGCATCCCCCGGGTCCACATCGTCAAGGCCGGGGCCTACATGGAGGAGGATGAAACCGGCAACCCCGACCACGAGGTCGACATCCTGGCCCGCATCGACAAAGCCCTATCGGACCAGGCCTCACCCAACCAGGAGTTACCGAAGCTCCACGGGCTTGTCCTTGAAGGCTCCTCCCCCTATGCCCGGGGGACCATAGGCCAGATGGCGGCCCTGGACATTGCTGCCCTCAGCGGAATGCCCGTCGTACGGGTGGGGCGCAGCGATCCCGGGGGCCGGGTGGACACCGATCCCACAGACCTGACCATCGAGGGGAGCAACCTGGACACCAACAAGGCGAGACTCCTGCTAATGGCGGCGATGATGAAGCTGGGCCGACTTCCCAAGGCCAAAGACCCTCGAAACCCGACGCCCGGTGAACGAGAGGCCGTCATCGCCAGGGTAGCGGAGTATCAGGAGATCTTCGAGACCCACTGAGCAAAGACACTCACTCTCCTTCGGCAAGCTCAGAACAGGCTCTGTGTCCCCCTCTCCCCCTTCGGCAAGCTCAGGACATGCTTGGGAGGGAGAGGGGGAGAAAAATAAATCTGGTCCCCTGCATGGTTCGACAGGCTCACCACGAACGGGGATTCCGTCCCTCTGGACTCCCGACGACATTCGACCGGACGTTACGGTGATTTCGACTACCAGGAACTAGTAGTCAGTCACAGAAACAACGTTCCTTTTTGTCACCCTTGAGTCCCGATTGTATCGGGACGAAGGGTCTAGATTCTTCGCCCCGACTC
>JACZVB010000311.1 GCA_022572865.1 Chloroflexota bacterium
TCCGACCTGACCCTCAAGACCAGCGACACCCCCGAGAGGCTGGTCCTGGAGCTGCTCGTCCTGGACCTCGCCCGCAGCCATAGAAAAGGCGCAAGAAGGCCGGCTGCCCGGTAAAGAGGTTTCGTAAACCGCAACATTCTCTAGCCAGAGCCCTCGGAGAATCCAAGGAAGGTGCAGTCCCGACAAGTCGGGACTGCAGGGGGGTTTGAGGGGTGTCCCCTCAAACCTGGAAAACATATGAGGGAGGGAGGGCGGGCGGGGAAACCAACGCTGCGTCGGTCGGCCCTGGCACGCGGCCATCCCTATAGAAAGCCCCTATAGAAGGCGCCCCCAACCAGGGTATTACCGCAGGGGCTGAGGCCGAAACCTGCCGGCCTTCAGCTCCCGAATCAGGTCCTCCAGCCCCCCGATCTCCCTCTCGAACAGCGTGGCGTTCTTGCCGATGTCGTGGGACTGGTGGGCATCGCTGGTGGCCACCCCCTTGAGATTGAGCCGCCGTGCCATCTCCGTTGCGAAAGCGTTCTCCTGCTCAGACCCCCGGCCGTTGCACACCTCAACGCCCTCGACCACCGAGAAAATCGAGTTATTGCACGCCCTTTTCAGCATCTTTTCGTAGGCCTCGGGGCCGGTAAGTTCGGGCTTGTAGCGCCGGCGGTACGGGTGAGCGACGATCATCGCCCCACCCTTTCGGTCCAGCCACTTCTTCACGAACGAGGCCCGGTGCATCCCAAAGACGTATTCATCCAGGCCGAAGACCAGCAGGTGTCCCTCTTCCGTGTTGATCTCCACCCCAGGGATCACCAGAAAGTCCATCCTCTCGCCCAGCCGCTTCAGCGACTCGTGGTCCGAGAAGTAGTCGTGCTCCGTGATGGCGACGCCGTCGAGGCCCGCGTCCTTAGCCCCCTCCACCAGCTCCTCCGGGGTTATCAGGCTATCGTCGGAAAGGGTCGAGGTGTGGTTGTGGAGGTCGATGAGCATAGAGCGGAGTTAGTGACCAGGTTCACGATAGTCTGTCACACGCCCAGACTCCCAGTCAAGGCCACAAGTTAGCTGATTATGGACCCATGTCTAGCCACTTAAATTTAAGTAGAGCCTGACACAGGGAGTAAACAGACCGCCTTATTACACTAAACACATAACGGATGAGCACGTGTCCTCCTTTTGACAACCCTATATAAAACTGCTACTTTTCTAACTGGAAACAATCACTAGAATGCGCTTGGGATATGGGATCTCGGAGTGCAGTCCCGCTTGTTCCGATACTCGGGACTTGTCGGGACTGCCGGGGGTCTGTCCCGATAGGGCGGGACCAGATTTCTTATTCCCCCTCTCCCTTGGCAAGGGAGAGGGGGACACAGAGCCTGTCCTGAGCTTGCCGAAGGAGGGTGAGGGTTGTCTGTCGACATGGAAAAGATCGTGTCCCTCTGCAAGCGTAGAGGGATTATTTTTCAGAGCAGCGAGATATACGGCGGCCTCGGCAGCGTCTGGGACTACGGGCCCCTGGGCGTCGAGCTCAAGCGCAACGTCAAGGAGGCCTGGTGGAAGGCCGTGGTCCAGCAGCGTGACGACGTCGTAGGCCTCGACTCCGCCATCCTCATGCACCCTAAGGTCTGGGAGGCCAGCGGCCACCTGGACAGCTTCACCGACCCGATGGTCGAGTGTAAGAACTGCAATCGCCGCTTTCGAGAGGGCGACGTATCTGAAAACAAATGCCCTTACGACGGTGGCGAACTTACAGACCCCCGCATGTTCAACCTTATGTTCAAGACCTTCATGGGCCCAGTCGAGGAGGACGCAGCCGTCGTTTACCTGCGCCCCGAGACCGCCCAGGGCATCTTCGTCAACTTCGAAAACGTCCTCAACTCCACCCGCAAACGCCTCCCCTTCGGCATCGCCCAGATCGGCAAAACCTTCCGCAACGAGATCACACCCGGCAACTTCACCTTCCGCACCAGGGAGTTCGAGCAGATGGAGCTGGAGTACTTCGTCAAGCCCGGCACCGACCAGGAGTGGCTGGATAAATGGATCGAAGAGCGCTTCAACTGGTACCTGGCCCTGGGCATCCGAAAAGAGAACCTGCGCCTCCGGCCCCACGGCCCCGACGAGCTGGCCCACTACGCCAGGGCCTGCTCCGACATCGAGTACCTCTTCCCGATGGGCTGGTCCGAGCTGGAGGGCATCGCCAACCGCACCGACTTCGACCTTCGCCGGCACGCCAAGGCCAGCGGCAAGTCCCTCACTTACTTCGACGAGGAGGCTAAGGAGCACATCGTCCCCTTCGTCATCGAGCCTTCGGGCGGCGTCGACCGCGCCACCCTGGCCTTCATCGTCGATGCCTACCGCGAGGAGGAGGTCAAGGGCGAGACCCGGGTCCTCCTCAAGCTCCACAAAGACCTGGCCCCCGTCAACGTGGCCGTCCTCCCCCTCAGCCGCAACCAGAAGCTGGCGCCCCTGGCCCGAGAGGTCCTCGATACCGTCAGGCCCCACTTCCGGACCCAGTTCGACGATGCCCAGTCCATCGGCCGCCGCTACCGCCGCCAGGACGAGATCGGCACCCCCCTCTGCGTCACCATCGACTTCGACTCCCTGGACGACCACCAGGTCACCATCCGCGACCGGGACACCATGTCCCAGGTCCGTGTCGATATCGACAACCTCGTGGACGCCCTAAAGGACAAGTTGGCAGGCTGATCGTAAAATAGCCTTGCGGGACATCAGATGGCATGTCACAAGATACCTGCATCGACGCCAAGGGCTTTTGCCAATTTCTCCAACGTTATCTCCTTAGGAGAAGTCTTGCCAGACTCAATTTTCAATATCGTGGTTTTAGAGACCCCGGAGACCTGGGCTAGCTTAGCGAGGCCAAATCCCTTCTCTTTTCTTACCTTCCTCAGACCAATGTCACGCCGTTCTAGAGAAGGCCGACCCGCCTGAAAGTAGTCACAGCACACATTCAACGGACATTCATCACATAGCGGGTCTACGTATTTGCAGACCAAGGCCCCTAAATCTAAGAGCCCTAGGTTATACTCTCGGTGCCTCCTCCGCG
>JACZVB010000312.1 GCA_022572865.1 Chloroflexota bacterium
TATCACCTCGGTCTGTTTCTCCATGCTCATCCTTCCATCGGGGCTGTTGCCTACATTAAATCATGGCTATGCGGTTAGCAGGCGGTTCAGATAGATCTGGCGTATTTTTCGATCAGGGGCCTGCAGCGCTGGGCCAGGTCCGGGCCTCCGGGGCGCGAGGCCTCCTGGAACAGGGACGCCACTATCTCATGGGCCTTTCTCTCCTTGACCAGCGCCCGGGCCTTCTCCAGGACCGGCTCGCCGCCAACGTATATCTCCTTTATCGAGGAAGCCGCATCGGTCCACACCAGCCGTACAGGGTCTATGGGATGGGCGTACTCCACCCGGTCCTCGGCCATCGCCGCTGGAAACCAAAGGTTGCGCCCGTGGGAGGAGGCCAGCTTCACCACCTGCTCCTCTATATTGTCGTTCACCTCTTGGATCCCGTTTAGCCGGGCCAGGGAGGCCACCATGCGCATAACCGGGAAGAGGCTCTGCATGTCTCCGGAGTTGGGACCGTCGCTGCCCAGGGTCACGTTGACCCCGGCCTTCAGCATCCGGCCTATGGGACCAATTCCGTTGTGGAGCTTGAGATTGCTCAACGGGTTGTGGGAGACGGAGACTCCCCGCTTACCAAGGATTGCAATATCTTCCTCGCTGGCCTGGACGCAGTGGGCCACCAGGGTCCTGGGAGACAGCAAACCGAAACTGTCCAGCCGCTGTATGCCGCTCATCCCCCACTGGGCCAGAGAGACCTCCCTCTGCACGGGGGACTCCTCGGCATGGATCTCCAGGGGCACATCCAACTCCTTGAGGACATCCACCGCGGCCTCCAGAAGCTCATCGCTGCACCAGACGGGATTACCCAGGGCCAGGCCCATCTGGACCCGGTTCCCCCGCCATCCTTTGATCAGTTTCTTGGCCGCCTCCAGCCTGGGCTGGAAGGGAGCGGGCTCGATGAGGTCCCGTGCCTCCTGCGGCAGCTCGTCGTCGGGGATGGCCTTGGGATAATCGGGATAGTATCTCTTTGAGTAAAGGGCCACGGGTAGGTCATCGACATTGGGAAAGACCCAGGCCCTCACCCCCAGGGACTCGTAGGCTTCGGCGACGCCGTACACGCTCTCGGGAGTCAGGGGTGAATACAGGTGGTCTATGATCCCTGCGTTGCCGGCCTCCAGATTCTCCAGGCCCACGGCCAGGGCACAGGCCACCTGCTGCTCCGGGGTCAGCCCGCCTATCCGGACCGCCAGCCGGTAAGAGAGCCAGACCTCGAAGGGCGCCGAGCCGCTGGTCCCCTTCAGGGGAATGGAGTGGCTGTGGGTATGGGCGTTGACGAAGGTGTCAAAAGACGTGTTGGGCACTGGCCTATCCTCCTGCGAGGGGGATTATAGCACGCCGCCGTGGTTACACTCAGGCTGTGATATCCATCAGGATGTTCCCGAAACTGTCCACCGAGGCCGCGTGGCCCGGGTACACGACGGTGGTGGTATCCTCCTGCTCCACGATGGCGGGGCCTACGATCTCCATGCCCGGGGATAGGTCCTCCCTGGCGAATATCGGGGTGTCCACCAGCCCTTCCGTCTCGGGAAAGTAGGCCTTGCGGACACCCTTTTGGGCGTCCCCAGGGGAGGCCTTCCCGGCCCGCCCTTCGGGAGGGGTCCAGGCCTGGGGCGGCGTCTGCGAGAGTATGACCCTGAGGGTGACGATCTCCACCAGATGGTCTGAATCCCGGTGGCCGTAAACCCGCTGATGCAGCGCGTGGAACTCACCTAAGACCCGGCCCAGGGCCCCATTGTCGACGGGGCCCGATGGGAAGGGAAGCTGCAGCTCGTAAGACTGGCCCAGGTACCGCATCTCCACGGAGCGCGATACCGACACCTCCCGCCCCGGCATCAGGTCTCGGTCCATCTGCTCCCGGCAGGCAGCCTCCAGATCGGCAAAGGCCGTCCCCAGATGGGCAAGGTCGGCCTTAACCGCCTGGACCCTATATGTCCGAGCCCTCTCGTGCTCCAGGTTGGCTACCAGCAGCCCAAAGGCAGAGAGGACGCCCGGACTCCTGGGCACAAGCACCTTTCGGATGTTGGCCTGCTGTGCCAGGCGTCCAGCGTGGACGGGGCCGGCGCCACCCATCGCGACCAGGGTGAAGTTGCGGGGATCGTAGCCCCTGACCACGGAGACCAGCCGCAGTTCGTCGGCCATGTGGTTGTTGACTATGGTGTGAATGCCCTGGGCCGCGGTGAACAGATCCATGCCCAGGGGCCCGCAGAGCCGACTCCGGATGGCCTCCTCTCCCCGATCAGCAGACAGCTTCATGGAGCCGCCGGAGAAGAAATCGGGGTCCAGATATCCCAGGACCAGGCTGGCGTCGGTGACCGTGGGCTCGGTCCCGCCTGCGTCATAGCATGCGGGGCCCGGGACTGCCCCCGCACTGTGAGGCCCCACTCGAAGAGAGCCGCTTCCGTCCAGCCATGCGATGCTGCCGCCCCCGGCCCCTATGGTGTTGATGTCCAGCATCGGCTGACGCAACGGATATTTGGCGATCTTCCCTTCGCTGGATAGCACCGGCTTTCCCTTCTCCACCAGGGAGATGTCACAGCTGGTTCCACCCATGTCCAGGGTGATCAGGTCGGTCAGGCCGGAGAGCCCGCTGGCGAAGACCCCGCCCACAACCCCTGCCGCGGGGCCCGATAGCACCGTGGAGACGGTGTTGTTCAGGATGGTCTCATCGCTGGTGACGCCGCCCCGAGAGTGCATGATGTGCAGCCTGACCTTTGCCCCGTTTCTATCCAGCTCCGAACGTACCTGCTGGATGTACTTCCGGACCACGGGGCTGAGATAGGCGTCGAAGGCGGTCAGGCACAGACGTTCATACTCCCTGAACCTGGGGTCCAGCTGGGAGGAGATGGATACGTGAAGCTGTGGATGGCGAAGGGCAATGATCTCTCGGGTGCGCTCCTCGTGGGCCGGGTCGGCAAAGGAGAAGAGGTAGCACACGGCGATGGCCTCCACCCCGTGGTCCTCGACCAGGGAATCTACGGCCCGGGCCACCTGGCCCTCGTCCAAGGGAAC
>JACZVB010000313.1 GCA_022572865.1 Chloroflexota bacterium
AAGCAGGCCCGGGGACTTCATAGAGCTGAGGGCAGAGATGGACTGCCTGGTGGCCCTGACCGTCTGCCCCTTCCACGGCCCCTGCAACGGCTGGGTCATAACGCCCTTGAAGGTGCAGGTTTTAGAGTAAAGGGCCTAAGGTGGGGACAGGTCCGACTGGTCGAAACCCAGGTCAGACCGTCAGCTGGCGGTAGAGATATGGCAGGCGTTTGGGCAGGGACTCGATCTCCGCCACAACTTCATAGCCCATGTCCTGACACATGGTCTTGAGATAGTCGTGGCCGCCCCGGTCGACGGTCAGGCAGAAGGGGACAATATGCTTGGCCCGGGCCTCCTGGAGCGCCTTCTTGGTATCGTGGACGGCATATTCCTTCTCGACCCCTTCGCGGCTGTAACCCCGGTCCTGGGGCCGTCCATCGCTGATAAGAAAGAGGACCTTGGTCCGGGCCTCCTGCACCTCCAGCTTGGAGACGGCATGTCTTATGGCAGGGCCCATGCGGGTCGCGTGGAGTGGGCTGATCTTGTCGATGCGGTTCTTGACCTTATCGGAGAACGGTTCGCCAAGGTCCTTGATCACGTAGAACTCGACGTTCTCCCTCCCGTACCCAGAGAAACCGTAGATGCCGTACTGATCGCCGATGGTCTCCAGGGCCCGGATGAGGAGTACGACCCCCTCCTTCTCTACATCGATGATACGTTTGTAGGACCTCCGGCTTCCCTCTTCCCTGCGAGCCCGGAGCCAGGCCAGGTACTCCCGTGGGTCGTCGGGGGGGCTCCAGTCGTCCACGGACTTGCGGGCGTCGTCGATAGCCTCCGCCGTTGAGGCGCTCATGTCCAGGAGAAAGGCCACGGCAACGTCCCTCTGAACTTTGTTTCGACGCCAGTAGATCTTATCTGAGGGAGAGTTGCCCGTCGCCTTTTCCACCATAGCCTCGACTACGGCGTCGTATTCGATATCGTCGCCGTCGGGAAGCCTGCGGACCTTCCTCAGCTGCTCCGGGGCCAGAAGCTCGAACTGGCGCTTGATCTGGGCCTGAAGAAGGGAATACTCCTGCAACGTCTTGTCGTAGAAGCCGTTATCCCCCTCCTCCATTATCCGCTCTTTCACAATGCACCAGTTGGGCTTGTAATCGTTGGCCCTGAAGTCCCATTCGTCATACAGGAATGTGAGGGCCTGCTCGGTCTGCAGGGGACCGCCATCGGGAGGGGTGGTATCGACATTGTGGCCCTTGCCCGCCTCCTGCTGCTCCTGGCCGATCTGGCCCATCAGGTTGTCAACGAAAAGGCCGGTAGAGTTGGTTATCTCACCCTCCGACACCTGGTCGATCTCGATTTCGACGCTCTTCTCCAGCAGTTCCCTCAGGGCCTCGGGGGAGATGGGCTCTCCCGAAGCGCCGGATTCCTGGGCCTGCTGTCCCTCTCTCATCTTGGCCAGGAGCTGGACCAGCTCGGGCTTGAACTCGCCCCGATACCCCACCTGCTGGGGAACGTCATAGGGCTGCTCTTCCTGGCTCTCGCCCCCTTCCGGGGTGGCGGGCTGGTCCCCCCCTGCTTCGCCTTCCGCAGCGTATTCCGGGGGCACCGACATATCGACATCCGGTTTCGGCTCCATATCGTCGGCGTCGATGTCCTCCCAATCCTCGGGGGGGATCTCCCGGTTGGCTAACTTGCTGATGTAATCGTACAGCCTTATGGTGGCCTCGGCGCTGTCCTCGACGGTAGCAGTGGGTGGCCTCACCATGGAAAGTATCCGTATCAGCTCCACCACCTGCTCCCGAATCTTGGTGGGTAATTTTAGATCGGTCCGCTGGTCCAGGCTAATCCTTATCAGCAGCTCGACTATGGCCTCGCGAAGAGGAAGGGAATCGATGGGAGGACGTTCTTCTACGGCTCCCTTTTGGGTGCGCCTATAGGCCTTGGCGATACCCTTGTACTCATGCAAGACTCGGGCGTCGAGCCGGTTGTCCTCGGTCAGGGTGAACAGGTCATAGGCCAGCAGCCTTTCAGCAAACAGGTTGAAGTACTTCTCCAGGTCAACGGTGGCGTCAGTCGACTGGGGAACCCGGGCCAGCCATTCCTGCCTGAGGTTGGGGAAATGGGCCGCCTCTTTATCGAAGATGAACCTGAAGCTGCCGAACTCCAGGTGGGCCACCTGGTGGGTGCCCACCACCTTGTACCAGCTGAAGTTCTCTTCCTTGGTCGGGTACTTACGAACGAAATATGGCAGGTACACCGCCCTGCCTTCGGTGGTGGGATGCTCGGCGGAGACCCAGCCTATTCCCCGCTCTTTCAGATCTTCTGAGGCCAGGATCTGGACATCGGTGCCGGCCAGGGCAACGGCATACATCCAGAGAATGTCCCGTATCTTGTCCAACTCTACGCCGGAGGAGAGTTCCTCCAGCACACCTTTGCCCTTTACCGACTCGAGCCTGAAATAGGCGATGCCGCCCTCTTCATTTTCGGAGAGGATGGCCATGCCCTCTTGAAACCACCGGTCCAGATCACCCCTGGGAATCTTCTCTAAGACCTGGGGGCTGGTCCGCAGAAAATCGATCACCGCGTAGGGAGACTCGACCAACAGGGCGCCCGAGAGCTTCAGAAGGTGGCCCTGGGTCTGGCCATCCATCTCAGCCAGAGCCTTGGAGGCCTCTATCAGGAAGGTCTGTATGTGAGATGCGTCCCGTTTCGCAAACCGGTCTGCCAGGTCCAGGAACCGGCCCCTCTGCTCCCTATCGATACGGGAGAGAATCGTGCCCCCCGCCTCGAAGCTTGCCTTGGCGTCTCGCCAGTTCAGCTCGACCATGGAGGAGACCAGGGAGAGGAAGCCCCGGCGGTCCTGTTTCTCCATGCCACGAAATACCCCCTCTGCCGAGGTGAGGCATTCGTTGGCCAGGTCGTAGGAGCGTCGGGAGAGGGCATCCAGGAAGTTTACGAAGCGCCGGAACTCCCCCAGGGTCATGTACCGGAGGAGGGAGGGACTGTATTCGAAGAAGCGAGAGGAGAGGGTCCCGGATTTCCACGTTCCCTT
>JACZVB010000314.1 GCA_022572865.1 Chloroflexota bacterium
GTGCTGGCACGACGTGTGGGGCCGCCGAGCAAGATGTTGTGAAAACGGATGTGCCTGTGTCTGCAACGGTTGAGGAGCCGGGGTCGGGCCGGTGTGAATGCGCTTGTCTCTGCTGTGCATAGGCCCGTGGCCCCCGGCGCCCGGAGTTGCAACCTGGACCCTGTGACGTTGGGGAGGATGAGAGAGATGAGGCGGAAGAGAGAGGTGATGATTCTGTGGGCCGTGGCCCTTGGGCTGTTAGCCGCGGCCTGCGGGGGGGATGGAGGCGGGGCCGGGGCCTCGGGTGACCAGGCCGTTCCGACGATGTCTGTCCGGGGTGTCGTGATTCAAGTCAACGAATCTCCGGGTGATGAGGGTGTCGAGTCGATAGTGGTGAAGGTCGGCGACGAGGAAGCTACGTTTCTACTGGGTGAGGCGGTTGATCAAAGGTGGGACTCCGCTCATCTACGGGGGCACATGCTACTGGGGACAGCCATAGGGATCAGATATATGCGGGAAGACGGGACCCTCATCGCCGTGGACCTGACGGAGTAGGGCGAGGCGTCAACGCAAACAAAGGCCGGGCATTATATTTCACGTTCTTACGCCGGGACTGGACTCCAGACGACACTCGACCGGAGGTTGCCCTGATTTCTGCTGCCAGGTCCTAGCCGCCGGCGATGGCCGATAGGAAGTGGACCTCGCTGTTCTCCCCCACCTTCTCCAGGACCCCCAGGCGTGAGGCATCGCCGTCGATGGCTATGGTAAAGGTGGGCTTCAGGCGGCCGTTTTCCATCAGCCTTTCCTTGATGCCGGGGTAGGCTTGGTCCAGGTTATCGATGACCTGGCGCACCGTGGCACCGGGCACCTGGACCTGGTCTTGCCCGCCGGTAAGTTTCCGCATCAGCGAGGGTATAAAGACAGTGGCCATCTCATCCCTGGTTCTGCTTGTCCCAAACGGCCTTCGTGACGGCGACGGGGTTCATGGGCAACTGGTTCAGGCGCACCCCCACGGCCCTGTAAAGCGCATTGGCCAGGGCCGCAGGCGGGGGGACGATGCTGACCTCGCCGACGCCCCGGACCCCAAAGGGGTGGCCGGGGTTGGCAACCTCTACTATTACGGTATCGATCATGGGCAGATCGAGGCTGGTGGGCATGCGGTAATCCAGGAGGGAGAAGTTGTCCATCCCTCCATTCTGGTTCATGTAGTACTCTTCGTTTAAGGCCCAACCGATGCCCTGGACGCTGCCGCCCTGCATCTGGCCCTCGACGTAGCTGGGGTGGATGGCCTTGCCCGCATCCTGGACAGAGGTGAAGCGAAGGATAGTCACCTTCCCGGTCTCAGGATCGACCTCTATGTCCACTATGTTCCCCGCGAAGGCGACCCCGACCCCCTTGGGGTCTACCGCCGCCCGGCCTACCACAGGACTCCCAGCCTCGTCCAGGCGGGCGGCCAACTCCTTGAAGGTCATTTTGAGCTCCGGGTCGGACTTGGACTTGAAGACGCCGTGGTCCAACTCGATGTTATCGGGCTCTATCTCCCACAGGATTGCGGCCCGCTGGATCATCTGCTCTTTCACATCCTGGGCTGCTTCGTAGGCTGCCCAACCGGTGGCAAAGGCGGTGCGGCTGCCGGCGGTGAAATCGGTATAGCCGACGGAGTCAGTATCCACAACGGTGGGATTAACATCCTCGGCAGGGATACCCAGGACCTCCGCGGCCTGCATAGATATGGCGACCCTTGTCCCGCCGATGTCGGTGGAGCCCTCGACGAGATTTACGGTGCCGTCGTTGTTAACGCTGATGGTGCAGCTGGACTTGAAGCCGATGTTCATCCAGAAGCCGATGGCCACCCCCCGGCCCCTGTTCGGGCCTTCCAGGGGAGCGTTGTAGTGTGGATGGCTCTTCATGGCCTCTATCAGTTGGACACAGCCGATGTCGGAATGGGTTGGGCCGTCGGCGCGCCGGGTGCCGTCCCTGGCGGCATTCAGCAGCCGGAACTCTATCGGGTCCATGCCCAGCTTCTCGGCCAGCATGTCCACCACTGTTTCGGCGGCGAAGGCGGCGTTGGTGGCCCCAGGGGCTCGGTAGGCTGCAGTCTTGGGTTTGTTCACTACGACGTCGAAGCCATCTATGACCACGTTTGGGATGTCATAGCAGGCGAAAACGCAGGTGGCCCCCGCCCCTACGGGGGAGCCGGGATACGCCCCGGCCTCATAGGCGAGGTAGGCCTGAGCGGCGGTGATCTTTCCTTCGTTTGTGACACCCATCTTTATCTTGATGCGGGACCCGGGGGTGGGGCCCGTGCCCTCGAAGACCTCCTTGCGGGACATGAGCATCTTCACCGGATGGCCGGTCTTTTTAGAGAGGATGGCGGCCACGGGTTCCAGGTAGACGTTGAGCTTGCCGCCGAACCCTCCCCCGATCTCCATGGGGATGACCCTTATCTTTGAAACGGGCAGGGACAAGATCTTGGACACGGCGGTACGAACGGGGAAAGCCCCCTGGGTACTGCACCAGATATGAAGGCGGCCGTCATTGTTCCACAAGGCTGTCGCGTTCTGGGGCTCTATGTAGCCCTGGTGCACCGTAGCGGTGTTGAATTCCTGCTCGAAAATTATGTCGGCTTCCTTGAACCCCTTGTCTATGTCTCCCAGGACATGCTGAAAGTGCTGGGCCACGTTGCTGGGCCTATCTCCCGATTCGCCGAGCTCGTCGGTTCTCATGGCTTCGTGGAGGATGGGAGCGTCTGCCTTCATGCCGTCGGGGGCCGATAGCACGGAGGGCAGCACCTCGTATTCCACATCGATGAGGGACAGGGCCTCCTCGGCTACGTGAGGGTTGATAGCGGCCACGCCGGCAACGGCCTGGCCGATGTAGAGGACCTTGTCGCTGGCCAGGATATTGTCTCGCAGATACTTGAGAGGCGTGGCCCCGTCACCAATATCCACGACCTCGTTCCCGGACCCGGTGAAATCCTTCGCAGTGGCCACGGCTTTGACACCGGGCAGCGCCTCGGCCTTGGTGGT
>JACZVB010000315.1 GCA_022572865.1 Chloroflexota bacterium
CTGCAGCAGGTAGTTCTCCTCGTTGGTGCCCCGGTAAGAGGCGATGGCGGCGAACTGGTCGCCCTTGTACAGGGAGAGCTTCTCCGCCACCAGTGCCAGGGCTTCTTCCCAGGAAGCCTCCTCAAGGGAGCCGTTGCGCCTAACCAGAGGAGTCTTGAGCCTGTTGCGGCTGTTTATAAAGTTGAGGCCGAACTTGCCCTTGAAGCAGGCCTGCCCATGATTGGCCTCGGCCTCCAGCTCGGGGATGGCGCGGATGACTTTGCCCCGTTTGTTCACCTCCAGCTTTAGCTGGCACCCAACGGGGCAGTGAGGGCAGGTGGTGGACACGTGTTCCACGGCCTTCTCCCACTTGTAGTCCGACTCCACCAGTGCCCCCACGGGGCAGACGTCTATGCAGGAGCCGCAGAACTCGCATCCCGACTCCAGCAGCGAAGCGCCGTGGGCGGGGCCGACCAGGGATATGCCGGCGCGCTCGGTGAAGGTGATGGCGCTGTCCCCTCGCAGCTCTTCGCAGGCCCTGACACATCGGCCACATACTATGCACAGGTTGTAGTCCAGGTCGTAAAAGGGGTCTTGGGTCAGCACAGGGAGATTGCGGTACTGGTATGTCAGTGGTGTGGTGAGCCCCGTTCCGACGAAGATGGTGGTGTCCTTGAGCTCGCACCGCTCGTTCTTGGGGCAGGCGACGCAGCGGTCCGTGACGGATACGTGGCGCTGGCATATGTCCTCAGGGCCGCACAGGTTGGCGCCGTTCAGGTCCGTTCGATGGCAGGTGAGGCAGCCGTGGGGATGCTCGGAGATGATAAGCTCCGTGATTCCTTTGCGCAGGTCCAGGAGCAGAGGTGTGTTGGTGGACACCACCATGCCATTGGCCACGGGAGTGGTACAGGAAGCCGGTGTCCCCCGTGTGTTCTCCACCTCCACCACGCACATCCGGCATGCGCCGAAGGGTTTCATGCCCGGGTAGTAGCAGAGATAGGGAATGTACAGTCCAGACTCCATTGCCGCCTGAATAATGGTTTTCCCAGGCTGGGTGACTATCTCTTGCCCATCGATCGAAATGGTGATTGCAGAGACCATATCTCTCCTTAGAATTTAAGCTCCAGGGGTTGGGATGATGTCCATCTGGGCCTGTTGCGCTGTGGAGTGAAGACGGGGGCCAAGCACTGGCCCGTAGGGCATCTCTTCTCCTCCATGTGGGCTGTGAAGTCGTCCGGGAAGGACTTCAGTGCAGACTGGACCGGGTTCCAACCCAGCTGACCATGTCCACAAAGGGAGGCCGCGGCCATGTTCTGGCCTACGGTCCTCATGAGCTCCATGTCCTGAGGTCTACTCTCGAAGCGGGCTATGCGCTCCAGGATCTCCAGGATGTTGCTCATGCCCAGGCGGCATGGGAAGCACTTTCCGCATGATTCGTACTGGCAAAAGGCCACCAGGATCCGTGTCATGTTGACGGCACATGCGCGGTCGTCGGCGACGATGATCCCACCGGAGCCGAGGATGGCCCCGGCCTGGGCCATGGCCCCGAAGTCCAGCTCTATGTCCATCTGATCTGCGGGGAGGACGCCTCCCAGGGGCCCTCCCGTCTGAAGGAACTTGGCCTGTCTGCCATCCGGGACTCCTCCGGCCACGTCGTAGATGACCTCGCGGAGGGTTATGCCCATGGGCACTTCCACCATGCTGGGCAGCGCTATGTTGCCTGAAAGGCACAGGATGGCGGTGCCCTTGCTGCCCTCTGTCCCTATGCCTGCGAACCACTCCGCTCCCCTGGAGATAATCTCGGGAACGTAGGCGAGGGTCTTGATGTTATTTATGTTGCTGGGAAGTCCCCACACACCGAACGCCGCGGGAAAGGGAGGTCGAGAGCGGGGCATGGCCCGCTTTCCCTCGATGGACTCCATGAGGGCCGTCTCCTCCCCGGCGACGTAGGAGTCTCCCGTAAGCGAGATCTCCATGTGGAAGCTGAAGGAGGAGCCCAGGATGTTGTCTCCCAGCAGCCCCAACTCGTAAGCCTGCTCGATGGCCCGTTGCGTGCGATGGATTGGGCCTTCGTGGCCGTGGCGGATGAAGACCACGCCGTTGCTGGCCGCGGTGGCGTATCCCGCCAGGATAGTCCCTTCGATGAGGGAGTGGGGATCGCTCTCAAGGATGCCCTTGTCGTTGTAAGCGCCGGGATCGCCCTCCTCAGCATTGCAGAGGATGTACTTCACGGGACCCGGCGAGCGGGCCAAGAAGCTCCACTTGGTGCCGGTTGGGAAGGCAGCCCCTCCCCTGCCCCGCAGGCCGGAGTCCTGGATCTCTTTAATCACGTCCTCGGGCTGCATCTCTGTGATGGCCTTGTTCAAGGCAACATATCCACCCTGGGCGATGTACTGATAGATGTCCAGGGGGTCTATGTGGCCGCAGTTACGCAGGGCGATGCGAACCTGACGATTCCAGATGGGCAGGTCTTCCAGCCGGGGGATGCCCTCTAAACGTCCGTCCCCTGAATAGGCCAGGGCCATGTCGGGGCGAGGGTCGTCTCCCGCGAGGTAGGACTCCACGAGGCCGGGGACCATCTCCGGAGTGACGTTTTTGTAGAATACGCGGGGCTTCCCCGGCTTCAGGATGTCAACCAGGGTCTCGGCGTAGCACAGGCCAAGGCAACCGACGGCGCTGACGTTGGCGGCGATGCCCCGCTTCTCCAGCTCGGCCCTGAAGGCCTCCACCACGGACGACGCGCCCGCGGCTTCACCACAGACGGCGGTGCCTATCCGTATCCAGGGTCTCTCGCCGGCCTCCAGCTCCTGGAAACGGCGGTTCGCCTCCTGCACCAGCTCTTCGAAGCTAGCCATAGGTTCTCTTCACGCTCCTACAATTGCTCAGCCCAGGAAACACGCTTTCATTCTGAGTCCCCATTGCATCGGGACTCAGAATTTGAGACCCTTCGCGGAGTTTACCCTGAACGGGATTCTTCGGTCTTCCCTCAGAGAAGGACTCCTTCAGGATGACAGAATGTGAAGGGCT
>JACZVB010000015.1 GCA_022572865.1 Chloroflexota bacterium
TGGATGACATCACCGTTCCTGAGGACTCGTATCTGGGCGTTGCGATTAACCTTGCCATCGGTTACGCCTACCCCCGCTATCTTGCCACCTTTGACCTTGAATATGTCTTTGACCTCGGCCCTGGCCTCGATTACTTCTCGATAGACAGGCTCCCGGAGCCCGGATACTGCGGACACCACGTCGTTCACCAGGTCGTAAATCACCCCATAGTGACGAATGGTGATGTCTTCCAGGTTTGCCAGCTTCTTTGCCCCAACCTCGGCCTTAGTGTTAAAGGCCATGACGGTGGCGTTGGAGGCAGCCGCCAGAAGGATGTCGCTTTCGGTAACGACTCCACTGCTGGTCCTGATTATCTTGACGATGACATCGTCGCTTCCCAAACCCTCCACGGCGCTTCTAATGGCCTCGGAGCTGCCCTCCACATCTGTTTTCAATATGATGTTGAACTCTTTTGCATCCCCAGCCCTGATCTGGGCCAAGAGTCTTTCGATGTCGGTTGAATTCTTGCCCTGATCCGCCTCCGCCTCTCTTCGCTGTCGGTCTCGCTCGACCGATGGTCGGGGCTTCCGTCCGCCCTCTTCCACCGACAGAAGGTCACCCGCTCGCGGCACGCTCTCTATACCCAGGACCTCTACCGGGATCGTAGGCCCGGCGCTCTGGACCCGCTGCCCTTGGTCGTCGAACAGGGCCCGGACCTTGCCCCGGCAGCTACCCACTGAAAAGATGTCGCCTACGTGGAGGGTGCCGGACTGTACCAGCACGGTTGCCACCGCTCCTCGGGTGGCATCTAGCTTTGCCTCTACGACCACTCCTTGAGCTTTTTTATCTGGATTGGCCTTCAGCTCCGCTATCTCGGCCACCAGGAGGATGTTCTCCAGGAGGTCAGGGATCCCCTCTTCAGTCTTTGCGGAGATGGGCACTACGATGGTATCGCCACCCCAATCCTCAGGGACCAGCTCCAGCTCGGTTAGCTGCTGCTTCACACGATCTATGTTTGCTGCTGGCATGTCTATCTTGTTTAGCGCCACAACGATGGGAACACCGGCCGCTTTCGCATGGTCTATGGCCTCTCTGGTCTGGGGCATCACCCCATCGTCGGCGGCTATCACCAGAACGGCGATGTCGGTGACCTGAGTGCCCCGAGCTCGCATGGCCGAGAAGGCCTCGTGGCCCGGGGTGTCCAGGAAGGTGATCTGCTTGTCGTTTACAAGGACCTGGTAGGCCCCGATGTGTTGAGTGATGCCACCCTTCTCCGTGGAGGTTATAGATGATTGCCGAATGACGTCCAGAAGAGTCGTTTTGCCGTGGTCTACGTGTCCGAGGATGGTCACAACTGGGGCTCGGGGCTGGAGGAGACTGGTATCTTCTTCCTCTGGAGGGGTGGGTGAGGTATCCGGCTTCTGAGCGGTGTGGGTGGTCTTAGTCTCTTCGGTCTGAGTGGGACGGAACCCGAAGTCCGAGGCGATGATGGATGCCGTTTCAAAAGCGATTACCTGGTTGATGTTGGCCATGACGCCTCGGCGCATGAGCTGTTTGATGACCTCGATGTTACTCGCCCTCATCACGTCAGCCAACCGTTGGACAGATATCGCCGCGGGGATTTCCAGGACCGGTCCGGAGGGTTTCCGGTCTGCCGCATCTTCGGCTTGGCTGGTCGAGGTTCCACTTTTTTCGGCGGTTTCCCCTGTCCCAGCATTAGTTGTTCTAACAGCCATCAGGTTCCTTTCCAGTTAGGGTTCTACATGTCGGCACACCTGTATTATTCAGAAAGGGCCCCAGATTCTAACTTAAGACCCTCAGCATACTCCCATAACTTATTAACGTATTTCGGAAGAATTGATATCTTTAGAGTACGGGCTAGCTGGCCTTTTTTAAGGCCCTGCTCCCAACATTCCCAGTTCCTGCACAGGTACGCCCCCCGTCCCGATCTCTTGCCGGTATCGTCTACTTCAATAGCGCCTTGCGGAGTGCGAACGATTCGAACCATCTGCCCTTTTGGATTCACGTTCATGCAGCCCAAGCAGGTCCTCTGGGGCGTTGGCCTTGTTCGGCGAAGCTGTTTGCTGTTTACCACCTTGCGATCCCAAATTCCTAGGGCCTTTTCATAATATGGATTAAACAGGGATGGATTCCTGCCCGTAGGAAGGCGGGGTCTACGGCCTGGGCCCTCTGCTCTTGGCACCTCTCCCCGCGAACACTCGGGAGCCTTGCCCCTTTCCCTTCCGTTTCTTCCCTCTGGACTTACCGGACCTGCCAGGCAAGGAGATGTCCAGGTCTTCGGCGAAGCGAAGTTCGGTGGGAGGCTTGAAGATTCTGTCGTTGATGCCCGGCCAGATCTCTTCAATGGCCCTGGAAGGCGGCGCCTCCACTACTGGCGCAGCCGGCGTTTCCTCTAGGACCACCTTATCATCCACTGGAGAGGCCACCTCTGCCACAGGCACCATCTCCTCGGGCTTGGGTTCAATAGTGGGTTCGGCCTCTGACGGCTCCGGGGAAATGGATGGCGCCTCTTCGGCGACGGCCTTTTCCTCGACAGCCGCCTCTTCCGCGGGCGCGGCTACGGCTACCAGCTCAGGGGCTTTGGCCTCCGGCTCCGGCTCTGATGGTGCGGGAGCTTCCTCGGTTGGTGTCTGACGCCTCGCTTCATCGGCCTCTGTTACTCCCTTGATGTCTATGCGCCAGCCGGTCAGCTTGGCCGCCAGCCGGGCGTTCTGTCCTTCTTTGCCGATGGCGAGGGACAGATAACGGTCCGCGACTACGACGACGGCAGACTGCTCTTCCTCGTTGATTTCAACCCTTGCCACCTGAGCGGGACTGAGGGAGTTTGCGATGAAGATCGTCGGGTTTTTATCCCACTGCACCACGTCTATCTTTTCGCCATGAAGCTCGTTGACGATGTTCTGAATACGGATGCCGCGTAGCCCTACACATGAGCCTACGGGGTCTATCCCTTCTTGCTTGGCGGACACAGCCACCTTAGTACGGAAGCCGGCCTCTCGGGCTATTGAGCGGATCTCTACGGTGCCGTTGAATACCTCTGGCACTTCCAGCTCGAATAGGCGGCTGACCAGGTCCTTGTGGCTGCGGGACACTATCACCTGAGGCCCCTTGGGACTCCGGTTAACCTCCAGCAATAGGACTTTGAGCCGCTGGCCGGCGCGATACCGTTCGGTGGGGACCATCTCGGAAGGAAGCATCACGGCTTCGGTCTTCTCTATGTCCACGATGACTTGCCGGGGCTCCAGCCTCTGGACCACCGCGCTGGCGATGTCCCCTTCCCTGTCGGAGAACTCCTGATAGATCAGCTCCCGCTCCGCCTCACGGAGGCGTTGCATCACCACCTGCTTTGCGGTTTGAGCGGCGATCCTTCCGGCGAAGTAAGCAGTGGTCTCTATCTCTATAACATCGCCCAGGGACGCCCCCTTCTGGATTTTTGCAGCTTCCTTGGGGGTGATCTCCAGCTCGGGGTCCTCCACGTCTTTCACCACCGTCTTTAGGGTGGCTACTTTCACCTCACCTGTGCTGGGGAGGATCTTGACCGATAGATTCTGGCCCGCGGCCTCGCCTTCTTTTTTGTATACCGATACCAGGGCCGCCTCAATAGCCGAGATGACCACCTCTCTGGGCAGGTTTCTTTCAGCCGCCAGTTGCGTTACCGCGATTAGAAAATCGCTTTTCATGTGGGCCTATACCCTTCTGACAGACCTTTTTTGCCCCATATCAACAAAAAAGTGGGGGTTTCCCACTTTTCACCAAGAACCTTAAGTTGAAGGGATTATATCAGAATGCGGAGGCCCTGTGCAACCCTTAGGCCCGGTTTCTTGACTGCCAAATAGCCCTTTGATAAACTCGCGGACTGAGGGTGGTTAGCTCAGTTGGTTAGAGCGTCCCGGTGAATCGGGAAGGTGACTAACTTGGCTATTCGTCAGTAGAGCGTGAGGGCGGTTAGCTCAGTTGGTTAGAGCGCTGCGTTGACATCGCAGAGGTCACTGGTTCAAATCCAGTATCGCCCACCACCAGGGTACACCCTGGACCCATGTGCGTGATTCTAAGTCGGTTATCTCTCCGGAGGTGTATTGTGACTTCGACATTGTTATCAGCTGATGAGGTACGCAAGGCGGTCCAGCAGCAGGCAGGTAAGCTGCTCTCTCAAGTGGCCGGGTTCGTAGGCGTGAGAACCGTGGAGATAGGCCTTCGGCTCGGGCTCCTGGAGGAGATCGAAAAGCACAAGGAGGGTATCACGGTGGAGGACCTGGCCCGACAGAGGGGCTTTGATCCCTTTTATGTGCAGGTGTGGTGTCGTTCTGCTTACGCCGCGGAGGTCCTGGAGCTGGCGGAGAACGGGTCATACACCCTGGCGCCCTACATGGACAAGCTGCTCCTGGACCAGAGTTTTCCCGGGTACATTGGGGGCTTGCCTCTGGTGATAATTCAACCCGAGTTATTTGATCGTTTTGGAGAGAACCTTCCCTCTGGAAAGCAGATCTGGTGGGACGAGTGCAGCCCCGAGTTCATTAAAGGTGTTAGCGGCACGGGCCAGCCGTTTTACACCCGTCTCATACCAGCTGGCCTGGCTAAGGTATCCGGGCTCTCGGATCGCCTGGAGCGAGGGGCCCGTGTCCTGGAGATGGCCTGTGGCGCGGGGATTGGGTTGATCCGCCTGGCCGAGACGTACCCGAAGTGCTCAATTGTGGGGGTCGATGGCGACGCTTACTCCCTGAAAATAGTGTCCGATAAGCTTGTTGAGGCTGGAATACAGGAACGGGTCACTCTGGTGGAGAGCACCTTGGAGGATATCCAGGACGCCGAGGAATACGACATGGTCCTGATTAACATCTCGATGCACGAGTGCCGGGATATCGAGAAGGTGACCAGTAATGTCCGCCGAGCCCTCAAGCCCGACGGCTATTTCATCATTTCCGACTTCCCATTCCCGGATTCGACGCAGGCATGCCGCACAGTCCCGGCCCGCATAATGTGTGGGATCCAGTTCTTCGAGGCCCTGATCGGCGACCAGCTTCTACCCACTCAGGCCTATGTGGACCTATTGGGAAAGCACGGGTACCGCAATGTGGGCGCATTTGACCTGACCCCGGTCCACGCGGTGACCTACGGCCAGAAATAGTGGGCCTGGGGCCTGTGACTGAGGTCACCGGGCAGCTTCCGATGATGTATCATAGCTGTTGGCGAATGACCTGAGGTAATGGTTTAGATCGTAAACCTGATGTCGCCCACCAGGGTACATCGTTGGACCTCCCAGGATCGATCACGTGGAGGCTCCTGTTTTCCATAATTCGGGAGGAGTATTTCTTTGCCCATTCAGATGTCTGACCCCAGCGGAATCGAGCGCGCCCTAGAGAGCAAGAAAGGCCCGGCGGACGCCGACGACCTGAGTGCCCTGAGGGAGAGGATCCGGCACTCCGCGTCCCACATCATGGCGGACGCGGTACGGGCCATGTTTCCCGAGGCGCAATTCGCCATAGGCCCGCCCACCGAAGACGGCTTCTACTACGATTTCCAGCTTCCCAGGGCCCTCACCGAGGAAGACCTCTCGGTAATCGCAGAGAAGATGATTGAGACCATCGCCTCCGATCTGCCCTTTGAGAGACGGCAGGTCGACTCCAAGACGGCGCGTCGGATTTTCAAGGACCAGCCCTTCAAGCTGGAGATTATCGATAATATAGCCGATGAAAACCTGGGCATTTACACCCATGGGGACTTCTCCGATCTGTGCAACGGCCCCCACGTGGATTCCACGGGTCAGGTCAAGGCCTTCAAGCTGCTGAGCCTCGCAGGGGCCTACTGGCGGGGCGACGAGAACCGGCCCATGCTGCAGCGTATCTACGGCACCGCCTTCGAGTCCAAGAAGGCCCTGGACGAATACCTGGCCAGGCTGGAAGAAGCGGCCAAGAGGGACCATCGCAAGCTGGGCAGGGAACTGGGGCTCTTCACCATCCACAATGAGATAGGTGCGGGGCTTATCTGCTGGCAGCCCAAGGGAGGCCGGATCCGCAGCATAGTGGAGGACTTCTGGCGAGAGGAGCATCTAAAACGCAACTACTCCCTGGTCTATTCTCCCCACATCGGCAAGAGCAAGCTGTGGGAGACCAGCGGTCATCTGGAGTTCTACAAGGAGAATATGTACTCGGCCATCGACCTTGATGACCAGGAGTATTACCTGAAGCCGATGAACTGCCCGTTTCACATCCTCATGTACAAGTCCTCCCTTAGGAGCTACCGGGAGCTTCCCATGCGGCTTGCGGAGCTGGGCACGGTATATCGATACGAGAGGACGGGGGTGCTCCACGGCCTCCTGAGGGTGCGGGGCTTTACCCAGGACGACGCCCACATCTTCTGCCGCCCCGACCAGCTGGAGGAGGAGGTACGGGGCGTGCTGGAGCTCACCTTCTCCCTCCTGGGCGCCTTCGGTTTCAAGGACTACAAGATCTACCTAGCGGACATGCCCGAGAAGCACGTCGGCGAGCTTTCCGAGTGGACCAGGGCAACCGACGCCCTGCGTAACACCCTGGAGGAGATGAAGCTCGAGTATCAACTGGACGCGGGCGGCGGGGCGTTCTACGGCCCGAAGATCGACGTGAAGATCGAGGACGCCATCGGCAGGGACTGGCAGTGCACTACGATTCAGTTCGATTTCAATCTGCCACAAAGGTTCGATATCACTTACATCGGAGACGATGGCCAGCAGCACCGGCCCTTCATGGTCCACCGGGCTATCCTGGGTTCCATAGAGCGGTTCATGGGAATATTAATAGAGCACTACGGTGGGGCGTTCCCGGCATGGCTGGCCCCGGTCCAGGCCGTGATAATCCCTATCACAGACCGCCATCTGGACTATTCCAGGGCCGCGGGCGTGGAGATGAGGTCGGCGGGGTTGAGGGTGGAGGTGGACGACCGCAGCGAGCGGATGAACCAGAAGATAAGACAGGCCCAGTTGGAGAAGGTCCCGTACATGCTGATCGTCGGCGACAAGGAGGTGGCGGGAGGCAGTGTGTCAGTCCGCCTGCGGAGTGGGGAGGACCTGGGCCCGATACCTGTGACCTCGGTCATCGAAATGATCAGAGAGAAGGTCGACGCAAAGGCGTGAGCCGATGCCCGACTTGATGAGCGCACCGACTTCGTGTTAGATTATCCTTTAGGAACGGGGCGTGGCGCAGCCCGGTAGCGCACCTGCATGGGGTGCAGGGGGTCGCTGGTTCGAATCCAGTCGCCCCGACCATTTGCATGTCCTGTCGTGGGCCTCGTTGAAAATCGCTTTTGGCGGAGGTGGTGGGGGTCGGGATTTGGGGGGCTGACGTTTCTTTTGCGGTTACCCTTCAACTCCTTAACCTCTGCGCGGCCAAAGCAGCGATAGAGCAGTCCTCTTTGTAGCTTTCTGAATTTCAGGCCCGATGGGCTTGGTGTGTTCCCTTGGCCTGAGCCTTTGACGGTGCCTCGGAGGACCTTGTCTTTGGATTGCGCTGGCCCACAGCGGCCCTATGCAAACTTTAATCTTAGGAGGTAGGGATATGGTCGACTGCTATGAACATTTTACGGCCGTGGCGCCGGTATACACGCGTTTACGCACGACAGACGCATCACCAGTAAAGGCAATCAGAGATAATTTAGTAAAGACCGACGGCTTGTATGTTGCGGACATAGGCTGTGGGTCGGGCCGCTATTCCCAACAGTTGTTTCTTCATCTGGGACCGGCCATCAAGTTGGTTTGTGTCGATGTCAACCGCGCCATGCTCGACGAACTGAACTGGGCGATAGACCCGGCTATGGACCCCAGCGTTGAATCGATACAGGCCAGTGCCAATGCCCTGCCATTCGACGACGGCACATTGGATGTTATTACTACTTTTAACGCAATACACCACTTTGACGTTGCCGGGTTTCTCCGAGAATCCAGGCGGGTATTGAAGAAGGATGGCAAAGTTTTTCTCTACACCCGGCTGATGGAGCAGAATGCCACCACAATCTGGGGCAGGTTCTTCCCCGGATTTCTGGAGAAAGAGACGAGGCTGTACACCAGATCCGAGCTGTCGACCTATATAAGCCGGCATCTAATGCCGAGCCAGATGCTGATAACCCCGTTCTCTTTCTACAGGCAAGCTTCCCTGGAGGCCCTGGTAGAACAGGCGAAGCTGCGCCACTACTCCACATTTTCTCTCTACGGGGAGAAGGAATTCGAGTATTCACTGGGGGAGTTCGAGCGGTGCGTAGGGCAAGCGTATTTAAACCTCGGAAGGGTCCTGTGGACGGAGTCTTATACCCTGTTCACCTTGACTAGGTAAGGTTGCGACCGGGCTGGAAGAAGAAAGGCCCTTGGGCCGGGGGGAGGGGGCAGCCCGGTAGCACACCCGCATGAGACGGAACGGGCTCGCGGGTTCGAGTCCAGTTGCCCCGGCCACCGATAATTTGCCAGGAATCACCAGACGGGTTGAGTATGGAGGCATATTGATATGAAAGGTGTGATTTTAGCCGCCGGCGATGGGGGAAGGCTGCGACCCCTCACCCTTGAGACACCAAAGGTGCTCCTGGAGGTGGCTGGCTATCCGTTGATCCACTATCCGCTGATGGCCCTCTACTCCGCCGGAATAACCGAGGTCGCGGTGGTGCTGGGACACGATGCCGATAAGATTGTGGACGCCTTCCAGGTGTACGAAAGCATCTACCCCAAGCCCGTCTTTTTGGAAAACCGGCGTCATGAAGGGGGCAACGCCCTCTCCGTCGGGGCGGCCTATTCCTTCACCGGTAATGAACCTTTCGTCTTGTGCATGGGCGACCACATCATCACTCCAGAGATCGTGACCTGCCTGCTGGATGAGAAGGGCGATGGGTCCCTACTGGGCATCGACTCCAGGGCCAGCTACCATTTTCAGCTAGACGATGGCACCCGGGTGCTGGTTGGCCCAGCAGGTGAGGTGGTGGATATAGGCAAAAACCTGGAGACATGGAACGCCCTGGACATCGGGGTCTTTCTTCTAAACGATCAGGTGTACCAGACCATTAGCTATCTGGAGACCCTCTATGGGCTGGATGTGGAGCTGAGCCAGGTGGTGCGCAGGACTGGATATCGCCACGACCCGTTCAGGACATCCGATGTGGCGGGCCTGTTCTGGGGGGACGTGGATACTTTAGAGGACTACGAGGATATAAAGAATCACTTCAGCAATGGCGATGAAACAGGTCAATGAGGGGTTTGTCTCCCGGTACTTAAATCGACGCCTCTCCCGACCCTTGGCCCGGTTGCTGGCACGGACTCCCGTCACTCCTAATCAGGTTTCTGTGGCTGCGCTTGCAGTAGCGAGCTTGTCGTGCATCTCATTTCTAAAGGGCCATCCGCTGCTGGGCGGCGTCTTGGCCCAGGCCTCCTCCATAGTGGACGGGGCTGATGGCGACCTGGCCCGTATCAAGGGGTCCAGCTCGGCATTCGGTGGTTTTCTGGACGCAGTGCTGGACCGTTATGCCGATGCCCTGATCATCCTGGGACTAACTGGGTGGGCCGCAAAAGGAAGCGGAAAGGCAGGCCCATTGATCGCCGGATTTGCCGCCCTGGCCGGCACCTTCGGCTTTAGTTACACCCGGGCCAGACTGAAGGCTGCGCCTGAGTCTACGGTAGATTCCAGGGCTGTACTTCTGGCGACTCGAGACGTTCGCCTACTTCTGATAATGATGGGTGGGGTCTTGGGCAAGGGGCATGGCACCCTGGTGGCCATCGCCCTGCTGACCAACTCGGTAGTGCTCATTCGCCTTCTTTCCGCTTACAAGTCCCGCTGCGACGGCCGGCCCGGTGATAACGACGAGGGAGAGCCACCCACGCAGACGGGTTCAAGCTCCCCTGGCCACGAAATCAACTGCCGCATCCCCGTGGAAGAGCCGTTGCGCAGCCGGGCCGGGAGGCGTGAATAAGAGGGAGAGAACGATGGTAACGAGCAACGAAGCAGGTGAGGCAGCCTACGATAAGACGATCATATCTCCTACACCACTAGACCCAGCCGCCGCGGCTGAGAGGCTGAAGGAGGTGAAGGGGATCTTCGATCAGCTCGGGGTCGTCTTCTTCCTTGGGTCGGGCACCTGTCTCGGCGCAATTCGAGAGAACCGATTCATTCCATGGGATGATGAGATGGATACGGCCTCTGTGATCGGACTTCATGGGCTCACCGAAGGGACGATCGACCGAGTTATCGACGCATTCACAGAGAATGGGTACTATGTACACGTTGGACGCAGTTCCCGCTGCGTAGACATAGGGGTGGTGAAGTCGTCAATTAGGGCTGACTGGACCTGCCACCGTATCATTGACGACAGCATATACGAGTACCCTGCGGTCAAGAGTCCCGTAAGACTGTTTACCCAACTGAAAGAGATTGACTTCATCGGCGAGAAGTTCCTCGTGCCCAATCCGCCCGAGGAGTACCTGCGGATAAAATACGGTCCGGACTGGAGGACCCCAAAGGGGCCGGGGTTTGAGAAGGATGTTGTGCAGAAGATCCCGGACGCAGCCATCCTTAACCATAACCGCAGGCTCCGTCAGTTCCTCACCAAACACATCGCCCCGTGGCGCGCCGGCAGAATCAGGGTCTTCGACCGTGAGGGCGAGCCGGTGAATGGCGCGGAGGTTGTTGTCGTCGGAGTGGGTCGTTCCAGGACCAACAAGCAGGGGTACGCGAGGTTCTATGTGCCCGATGAATACTTCTATGCGGTCATTGTCACGTATGACGACCATGAGGAGGTGCTCTACGAGGAAGTACTGACTCCGGGTGCAACATATGTCTACAGACCGGGCCCTAAAATTACCGCGGAGCAGCACTACAAGGCCGGGGTGAGGGCTATGGCCTTGTCTCGGGAGTAAGCGGCCATCGGAGTCGCCCGGTGAACACACTGCAGGGCCTGGCCTGAGTCCATGCGTTCAGCCCCGATACCCCGGGCCCGGACCGGCGAAGGCCACACTAAATGAGACCTGATTCTCCCATCCGAACCGTCGTCCAGTGTGATTTCGATGACACCATCGTTCTGCAGAACATGAACCGTGTCGTCCTTGAGAGGTTCGCCTGCCGAGACTGGCTGTCGATTGAAGACCGCTACGCGCAAGGCTGCATAACCGTCGAGAGGAGCAACCAGCTTCAATGGCTCCTGGTAGAGGGGACTCGGGAGGAGATTCGGAAAGTGGTGCTCAGTCAGGCCCGGGTGAGGCAAGGCTTTAGCCGGTTCGTGGAGACCTGCCGGGAGTGGGGTGTGCGTCTCGTGGTGGTGAGCAATGGCCTGGATATCTACATAGAGCCGGTACTGAGCCGCCTGGGCCTGAGCGACCTGGAACTTTACAGCGGCACGGTGGATTTCACCCCTGAGGGGCTAAAGGTCAAGTATATCGATCCTTCAGGCGTGGAAACGGATAAGGGATTTAAGCTGGCCTGTCAGGAGCACCTGCG
>JACZVB010000316.1 GCA_022572865.1 Chloroflexota bacterium
TGGCCTCTTTCGATGTCCCCAGGAACGAGGGGTCCATGCGGCCCGTTACAGTCGTGGCGCCCAAGGGTCTGATAGTGAACCCTTACCCCCCGGCCCCGGTGGCTATGAGCACCAACCACTGTGGAGAAGAGATAGTCGAGGCGGTCTTCCGGGCCATGGCACAGGCCGTGCCCGAGGCGGTCAGCGCCGGCTTTTCCCGCAGGTTGCGATACGCGATCACAGGCACCGACCCTCGTACAGGCCGGCAGTTCATATGGCACTTCTTCCTGGGCCGCGGGGGTGGTGGCGCCTCCCAGGGCTTCGACGGCTGGTCCAACATAGGGGAGGTCAATGTTGTCGGCGCCATCCGGAGTCCCAGTATAGAGGTGACCGAGGAGCGGTTCCCGTTCTTCATTAGCTACTATGAGTTTCTGCCGGACTCGGCGGGCGACGGGGAGTGGAGGGGAGGCCTGGGCAGCAGGGTTGAGCTGGTCTACCAGGGAGCCGATGGGGCCAGGCTCAACACTGCGGGAGACGGGATCGTCGTTCCACCATTTGGCCTGTTTGACGGCGAACCGGGCACTTCCCACAGGTACACCATAATCTCCAACGGAGCCGAACGGGTGCTCCTCTCCAAGGAGACGGGGGTGGAGGTAAAGCCCGGGGACCGGATCATCTCCTACTCTTCCGGGGGCGGGGGCTACGGCGATCCCAGCCGTCGGGACCAGGCCCGGCGGGACTGGGACATCAAGAACGGGTACTGCACATGAATAGGGCCCGGGCCTCAATGCTTGAATTCCAATCGGTCGAGTCGCCATCGATGTAGACGGTCGAAGAGGGCCGTATGGGCACCAAGTCCTACGACATCATCACGTTGGGAGGAGGCCTGGCCGGCTTAGCCCTCGCAAAGGGGATGGCGGAGCACGGGGCCAGCGTACTCGTCCTGGAGTCCCAGACCAGGTTCAGGGACAGGGTGCGGGGCGAGCTGATGTGGCCCTGGGGCACTGCCGAGCTGGTGAAGCTGGGCATTTACGACTTACTTATGGACGCAGGCGGCCACCGGGTACCCTGGCTGGACGTGTACCGAGGGCCCAAAAGAATGGTCCATCGTGACCTGGTGAACACGACCACCCCCGGGTTACCCTCCACCACCTTTTACCACCCGCAGATGCAGGAGGTGCTGTCTGAGGCGGCCAGGGCTGCCGGCGCGGAGGTGCGGCTTGGCGCCAGGGTGCGCGGTATCAGACAGGACACTAGCCCCGTGGTGGTGGCCGACATAGAGGGCCAAGAGGTCGAGGTTAAGGCGCGCCTTGTGGTCGGGGCCGATGGCAGGACCTCCTCCGCCCGAAAATGGGGCGGCTTCAAGGTCCAGCGGGACCCTGACCAGATCATGATCGCGGGTCTGCTGTTCGACGATTTACCCGTTCCCGATGATGCTGCCCACATTTTCCCCTATTCCAAATTCGGCCTGTCGGTCCTTTTCTTCCCCCAGGGGCATGGTCGGGTGAGGGCCTATTTCTGCTACCCGGCAGAGAGGGGATACCGTCTCACCGGTAAGGCTGACATACAGCGATTCATCGAGGAGTCTTTGAAAACGGGTGTCCCGGCGGAGTATTACGCCAAGGCGCGGGCCGCGGGCCCCCTGGCCACCTTCTCCGGCGCCCATACCTGGGTGGACCACCCTTACCGCTGCGGTGTGGCCCTAATCGGTGACGCAGCGGCGGCCGCTGACCCCGCCCACGGTCAAGGGCTATCCAAGACCGTGCGAGACGCCCGTGTCCTCAGAGACAAGCTGCTGGCCCACGAAGACTGGGACGAGGCCGGGCACGCGTATGCAGAGGAGCATGACCGCTACTATGGGATCAACCATACGATGGAGTCCTGGGCATCGCAGATGTTATTTGAGACGGGCCCTGAGGCGGATGCCCGACGTGGGAAGGCGATACCTAAGTGGCCAAAGGACCCGACCAGGCTGCTGGAGCCGTTTTACAGCGGGCCCGACCAGGTCCTCGATGAGGCGGCTCGGAAGCGGTTCTACGGGGAAGAGTGACGAGGGCTTGGCGGCCAGCGCCCCAAATGGCCGTACGGCCCCTGAGAGGCGGCTCTATGGGTGAGGCGGAATACGACGCCATCATCATCGGTGGGGGCCACAACGGCCTGGTCACGGCTGGCTATCTGGCCAAGGACGGGCTCTCTGTCCTGGTCCTGGAGCGCCAGGATGTGATCGGCGGGGCCTGCGTCAGCGAGGAGCTGTATCCCGGATTCATCGTTCCTTACTGTGCCTACATCTGTTACCTCTTGCAGGGCAGAGTTATCGACGACCTGGAGCTGAGGGACTTCGGGCTGGAGATCATACCTATCCGGCACAGTAACTTCCATCCCTTCCCCGACGGGCGATATCTCTATTTTGAGGGGCGAGAGGACCACCAAGCCCATGCTAAGGAGATCGCCAAGCTATCCCAGCACGACGCTGACGCCTACCCGGAGTGGTCTTCCTTTTGGGACAAGGCCTCGGACATCTTGCATCGTTACTGGCTGAAGGACCCTCCCACCCTCGCCCAGGTCTTCGGGGATGTGAGGGGCACCGCCTATGAAGAGGTGTGGCACGCTATGCTCACCACCAGCGTTACAGACCTCCTGGACCAGTATTTCGAGTCGGACTATGTGAAGGCCCACTTTGTCGAGGCCATGGATAGCGGGGACCCAGGCGCGCCGGGCAGCCTTCTCAGCGCGGCCTACTACGGCTGTAGCCGATTCAGCAAGCCCGAGAACGTGGGCATACCCAGAGGGAGCATGGGAAGCATTACCCAAGCGATGGCCAGGTCGGCGGAGGCCAGAGGCGTCGAGATCAGGACCGGGGTCTCGGTTGAGGAGGTGATGGTAGAGAAAGGGATTGCCACGGGGGTCAGGCTGTCCAATGGGGACCAGATCTCCGGTGACGTAGTCGTGTCCAATGCCGATCCTAAAAGGACTTATCTTGGCCTAATCGATGAGGCGCACCTAGATGAGGCTTTCTTGCGC
>JACZVB010000317.1 GCA_022572865.1 Chloroflexota bacterium
GTTTGCGCCGGCTGTCCTGCAATATGTTGTAATAATAGGTCCTGAGTAAACGGCGTCCTCGAAGCAATTTATGGACGAACTTGGGGAAGCTCAGGTCGGCGCGCCGACAGTTCTCCTCCAAGGCGTGGTACAGATTACTTCCATCGATAAATATCGCTACCCTGGATGCCGGGTCTTCTGTCCCAGAGTTAGTGTTGTTTGAGCTTTCTAACATATACTTTTCTAATCTCGACTCCTTCTATTAAAATATGGAATTCGAGTATACCGCAGTCAGGCCCTATTACCAAGAGCCAGCTTGTGCCAGCCAAAGTCACCACGTATAATACCGCCGTTGTAACAATGCCTTAAAGGCCCGTCCTTACGGGCCAAAGGGCCTGGGGCACAGCCCTCTTTTAGTCTCCCTGAAAC
The DNA here is from genome assembly GCA_022572865.1 of Chloroflexota bacterium. The sequence continues at coordinate 409 of JACZVB010000317.1, forward strand.
TAACGACTGTTTACATTGACACCTGCCAAGAAACCTAAGACGGCCCCCAACCCTGGACAAAAGGGTGATGAGGATAAGCTGCTAGGGCCTGATTTCGCCAGGGCCTTCAACCCCAAGTCGGTAGCCGTAGTCGGGGCGTCCCGGGCCTCATCAGGAGATGCAGGGAGTTGGCGCAATCCCTCGGGACAGTTCATTCCCTACCTGCAAAAATTGGGCTATCAGGGGAAGATATATCCCGTCAACCCCAAGGCAGCGGAGATCCTGGGCCTCAGGGCGTATCCCAATCTATCCTCCCTCCCCGAGACCCCGGACATGGTCACCGTATCGGTCCCAGCCCGTTTTCTGGTGGGCGTCCTGGGCGAATGCGCCTCCATAGGGGCCTTGAACGTTCACGTTTTCACCTCTGGGTTCAGCGAAACCGCCACCCCAGAGGGGATTGAACTGGAGAGGGAGGTGCTGAAGGCCGCGGAGAGGGGCCGCCTCCGGCTGGTCGGGCCCAACTGCCTGGGCATCCACTCTCCCAGGCACAGGTTCTCCACCATCGGGGACGTGAAGAGCAAACCCGGTGGGGCGGCCTTCGTAGCCCAGAGCGGCGGCCATTCCATGGACTTCATCTTCCGTGCCTCGGATACGGGGCTGGGGGTCAGCAAGGTTATCAGCTTCGGCAACGCCCTGGTCCTGGACAGCCCCGACTACCTGGAGTACCTGGCGGAAGACGAGGACACGAAGACCATCGGCATGTATCTGGAGGGGGTAAAGGATGGGAAGCGACTTCTGAGGCTGGTGAAAGAGATCAACACCATCAAGCCGGTGATCATATGGAAGGGCGGGCTGACGGCCTCGGGGTCCCGGGCTGCCGCCTCTCACACTGCCTCGCTGACGGGGCAACGACAGGTTTGGGACGCGTTCTTCAAGCAGACGGGAGCGGTGGAGGCCGGCTCCGTCGAGGAGATAGTCGGCGTGATGAGGGCCTTTACCCATCTCCCAAGGACCAGGGGCAACCGGGTGGTGCTCATAGGCAGCGGTGGCGGCAACAGCGTGGCCGCAGCGGACATCTGCTCGGGAGAAGGGTTGGATATGACGGTGTTGTCGCAGGAGACCAGCGAACGCCTCAGAGAGTTCATACCCGACGCAGGGAACAGCGTTAGGAATCCCCTGGACCTATCCTTCATGTCGAACGTCAGGGAGCGGCAGAAACAGGCCGCTGAGGTGGTGACCCGGGACCCGGCGGTAGACCTGGTTATGATGATCCCCAGCCTGGCCGAGTTTACGGATTCTGGAGGGAACCCTGAGAGGGCAGTGGCCGAGGAGTTCGCCGGCATAGCCAGGGACGGCACCAACGGCAAACCTGTGGTCGCGGTGCTTCCCGGTCAGATCAGAGACCCCAAGATACGGATAGACCACCAGCGATTGCAACGAGAGTTCGATAAGGTCGGGGTGCTGGCCTACACCTCCTTGAGAGGGGCCTGCAGCTCCCTGGCCCGGTTCGTAGCCTACCACCGACGCCAGGAGTCATTGGGGGGCGATTAGCCCTCGTTACAGGGCTCGGGACCCAGCAGGCGAGTCAGTACATCCTCTGTATCGGAGAGGTCCGGGAAGAGGTAGGTGGGGTTAAAGGCCTTCATCTCCTCCCCCGATAAGGAGCCCGTAGCCACCGCCACGGTCCGCACTCCGTTGGCCTGACCGGCTGTAACGTCAGAGCGCGAGTCTCCTATGACGAAGATATCGTCCCTGGCGTATTCCCTTCCCGTCCTGCTCTGGCACCGGGATATGGCCTCGGCCACGACCTGGGTCCGGTTCTCGAAATCGCCTCCAAAGCCGCCGTCGTCGAAGAAATGGTCGAGCCCGTATTTCTCCAGCTTTATGAAAGCCGCCTCTCTGAAGTTGCCGGTAGCCAGCCCCAGGTCCACATCCACCCTTCCGGCTAGGGCCCGCAGAAGCGCTCTCACGCCGGGGTAGACCAGGCCCCTGTCCCACCCATCCAGCACCGTACGCAGGTGAGCCAGGTAGGCCTCCTTGAACGCTGCCATAGCCTCGGGTCCGTGGGACTGATCGATGCCCCATCTGCCGAAAACCTCTCCAACTATCATCAGGTCCATTCTTCCGGCGAATCCGATGCCATCGAACCCGCCGGCGATGCCGTAAAGTTCCTGAAAGGCCATATCCAGGGCCTTACGGTCTCCACCTATGGTGCTGAGAAGGGTCTGGTCGACATCGAAGAGAATCAGCTTGGGCAAGGGCCACCTCCACTCGGGCCTGTGACGACAGGCCAGTATATGCCAGCCCGGGGTGAGCGGTCACGGCCTAACCGTTTTTTGTCTTATAATTGTAGCCAGGAGAAGGGAGGCGAGGCGGGTGTACGAGGACACCATTGTGGCCATATCCACTCCCATAGGGGAGGGGGGCATAGGCATAGTGCGCGTCAGCGGAAAGGACGCCCGGGCCGTTGTGGCAAAGGTCTTTGCCCAGGGCCTGAGGCACCGACGCCTCTCCTACGGCAAGATAATAGACCCCAGGGACGGCGCTGTGCTCGACGAGGTGATGGCCACCTTCATGCAGGCCCCTCGCAGCTACAC
>JACZVB010000318.1 GCA_022572865.1 Chloroflexota bacterium
CAATTCAGACGATCGAACAGATACGAAACATCAGTGGCACATTACAAAAGCTGATTCAACAGCAGGAGGAAGCCCAAAAACTCGGCGCGTCCCTCAAAGACCTGCTCCAGGCCCCGAAGCTGAGAGGGAGCTACGGCGAGGTGGTCCTGGAAGAGATGCTGGAGAGAGTGCTGCCCAGGGGAGTTTGGTCTCGTCAGTACTCAGTTGACGGGCTCGAAAGGGTCGACTGTGTTATCAAGTTCAAGGACGTAGTGATACCCATTGATGCCAAGTTCCCACGCGATGATTACATCCGGTATCTGGATGCCGCCGACCCACAAGATAAAGCTGGTTGCTGGAAGGATTTTGTAAGGGCGGTGAAGACCCAGATCGTCAGTATCAACAAAAAGTATGTGAAGCCCGAGATGGGCACCTCCGAGTTCGCCCTGATGTTCATTCCCTCGGAAGGCATCTACTACGAGACCATAGCGGAGAATAATCACCTTGGAGATCCGTCGGACCTGCTGGCATTCGCCCAGGAGCATCACGTTTTCCCTGTCAGCCCCAACACCTTCTACGCTTTCCTGCAGATAGTGGTCCTCGGGCTTCGCAACATAGAGATCATCAAGAGCGCTAAGGAACTCCAGAAAGGACTGGCAAGCCTGGAGCGGTCCTTTGGCCTCTTTTATAAGAAGCACGAGGTGATCGGCAGGAGTCTCGAAAAGGCCAGCGAGGCTTACCGCGTGGGTGATGATCACATACTACGATACAAGCGTCGCCTGGATGAGACCTTAAAGTTGGAAGGCCTGGAGGCGGGGTCTGAACCCCCCGGCCTTGAGGAGGCTGCTGAATTCGGCGGCGAAAAGGCCAGGATACCGTCTCCTGAAGATTCGAAGGTGTAATAATCATGGAACCATTCACAAAGCAGACCGGGGTAGTGGCGGTCCTGGACCGACCAAATGTGGACACGGACCAGATCATCCCGAAGCAGTTCCTCAAGCGGATCGAGAGAACGGGTTATGGCGAGTTCCTGTTCCTCGACTGGCGGTCTCTGCCCGACGGCTCGCCCAATCCCGACTTCGAGCTGAACAATCCTTCTTACAAGGGGGCCTCTATCCTGGTAACGGGCAGAAACTTCGGGTGTGGGTCGTCCCGGGAGCATGCGGTGTGGGCGTTGCACCAGCACGGGTACCGGGCCATCATCTCGACAAGCCTGGCCGAGATATTTCACAAGAACTGCTTCGAGAATGGGCTGTGTCCCGTGCTCCTGAGCGAAGACGAGGTCGCCGAGATCATGTCCAGGGCCAGGTCCTCGCCCGGCTACCGGCTGACCGTGGACCTGGAAAGCTGTGAGCTGTCCGACGAAAACGGCCTGCGCCTTCCCTTCGTGATCCACAACGACGAGGAGACTCACACCTTCAGACGGCGCTGCCTGCTGGATGGACTGGACGAGATAGACCTTACCCTCCAGCACGAGGATGCTATCCTGGCCTACGAGAAGGGCAGGGGCCTGGCCTGAAGCTACTGCGTACAGATCAGGGAAGGTGAGGGTTCTCCTAATGTTGGACTGGCGGGAGGATTACAAGCGAAAGCTAACTTCGGCGGAGGAGGCTGCCAAGCTGGTCAGGCCCGGGGATAGGGTGCACACGGGCATCCTCCCCATGACCAAGCTTATAGCCCATGCCATCGCTGACCGTAGGGAAGAGCTGGGCAGCCTGCAGATTGTGATGGTGGAGCCGGAGTATGACCCGGGCTTCCTCCTCCCGGGCTGGGAGGAGAATTTCCCCGTCACCGTCGAGATTCATATAGGCTCGGTCGCGATAGACGCCCTGGACGAGAGAAGGATCGACTACTCACCTGTCCTGTTTAACACCTGGTTCAAGCCGTATCTGGACCCTCGCCCAGAGGCCAAACCGATAGATGTATTTATGTGCACCGTCTCCCCCCCGGACAAAAACGGCTTTTGCAGCTTTGGGGCGGACCTGTGGAACAAGAAAACCTTCGCATCCCTCTCACGCACAGTTCTGGTGGAGGTCAACGATACCTATATCCGCACCTACGGCGAGAACTACATCCACGTATCCGAAATAGACCGCTTCGTCGAGAACACCCCTGCCCCCATGTCAGACCAGGAGATGGAACGGGTCATTAATGAGGTCGAGGACCCTGATCGAAGGAAAGAGCTGCGGGGAATAGCATTCAGCCTAGAGGTGGAGCGTAGAAGAGATTTTGTGCCCCAACTCGCTACCCTGGAGGTCTCCCAGATGCGCCAGTGGGCCGCCTTCTACGCCGGCCTCTCGGACCCGGGCCCCGATGTGAAGCGCATGGCGGAATACGTATCCGAGCTGGTCCCCGATGGCGCTACTATACAGATCGGGGCGGGTACCCCCAGCACCCTTCTGCCCACCCTGGGCGCCTTCGATGAAAAGCATGACCTTGGCATCCACTCCGAGATGGCGGCCCCGGGGCTGATCGATCTAATCGAGAAAGGGATAGCCACGGGCAAACACACTACCACCCACCCGGGCAGGATGAGACTCTCGGCTCTGACGGCCTCCAGCATACGAGAGCAGAAGTGGGCACACAACAATCCTCTACTTGAGCTGTACGAGTCTCAGGAAGTGGTAAGTATACAGAACGTAGCGGCCATAGACGGGATGGTGAGCATAAATAACGCCCTCTCCATAGATTTGAGCGGGCAGATCAACTCCGAGACCGTGTTTGGGGGAAGGCTTGTGGCTGGGACGGGAGGACAGACGGAGCTTCACATGGGCGCCGTCCTCTCCAGGGGTGGCAGGGCCATCACCCTGCTCAGGTCGACGGCATTGAGCGGGTCGGTCTCCAGGATCGTGGCCCAGCACGAAGAGGGGGCTGTCATAACCATCCCGCGCACCTTCGCAGATACGGTTGTCACAGAGTATGGGGTTGCCCAGCTTCTGGGTAAATCGCTGCGGGAGCGGGCAGATGAGCTGATAAACGTGACCCACCCCGGTTTTCG
>JACZVB010000319.1 GCA_022572865.1 Chloroflexota bacterium
GGCTCGGCAATGACACGCTGACTGGCGGCGCCGGCAATGACACGCTCGACGGTGAGGACGGCGACGACATTCTGGACGGCGGCGACGACGATGATAATCTAACCGGCGGCGCCGGCAATGACACGCTGACCGGCGGCCTCGGCAACGACATATTCGACGCTGGCGCAGGCGATGACATACTGATGCTATGCGGGCAGTAGGATTAGACCTTCTCATCTTTGCCTCCCTTGGGGTTTTGTTGCTGATAATGTCCTGTGGCCAGCCCAAAGCACCCCTCACCTCTGCACCCCCTGCCACATCCCCCCAATCTTCGTTTACGGTGGCTCCGCCCACTCCGATCTCTTCGCCCGCGCCATCACCCGAAGCGACCCCAACTAGCATACCTGTGGTTATACCCTTTCCCACCGCGTCACCGACCAGTATCTCTCTGCCCACTCCTACCGCTACGCCGAAAACCCTAGAAGAAGCCGTCGAAGAAGGGGAACAGCAGGCAGATTCCTGCATCCCCTCTGGAGACCACAACAGCATACAAAGGGTCCTCACCGGCCCTGGGGCAAAGGCCGTGCTATGCCAAAAGGCGGTTTTTGAGCTACGAGACACTATCTCATTTACCACTGACAATCAGTGGATATACACCCAGGGCTTTCCCACGGACGAATCCCGGGCCCTTTTAAGGATCGTGGACAAGGGTGTGGCGACGGCGGTATCGACGGGAAATCGGTCGGGGGTGACGCTGAGCCATGTGATCATCGATGGCAACCGGCCCGAGCTGGGAATCGCGGAGGGCGGGCTGATCGAGTGGGGAGGCAACGGCACGGGCCAATTGGTGGAATGGGTCAAGGCCTACGAGCCCAGGGGATGGTCTGTCCTTGTCATCGGCCACGGTGATGACCTGGTATGTTCGGGATCGATTGCCAGGAACAACGAGCTGGGCCCTGCGGGACGGGCAGAATACATCATCGCGGACGGTATCTCCCTGGCCTGCCGAAACAGCATCGTGGAGAACAATACCATCATCGACGCCACCGATGGAGGGATTGTTATCTTCCAAGCTCCCGGGTCCCTGGTCGCCAACAACAGTATAAGGGCCGAGACCCGTATCATGTTCTACGGCATCTCCATGGTGGACACGGGTCCTTATGATGGCGATTTCTCGGGGACACGGGTCACGGGGAACGTAATAGATGCTCGGGGCGCACTTATTAGGCACGGCATCGACATGGGGCCTTACGTCGGGTGTATTCCGCCGGAGGAGATGACCTCCAGGAGCTTCGGAGCGGTCGTCGCCAATAACGTGCTGAAGGGCGACCATATGGGGTATGGGTTTGTGGTCAGCGGGTCGAGGGAATGGACCGTTACCGGCAACGTTGACCTATCGACGCACCTTGAACCCGAGGGAGGCATGGATTGCTTCGGGCAGCCCGTGAACCCGCCAGGTGGGTTCCAATTCAACCCATCGACCTCCAAGGGGACATTTCAGGAGGAGTTTGAAGAGGCCGTTTTCGGGTTTGCAAGCTCGCTCTGGCCGTTGCAGACCGTGGTCTCGGAGGAGTGCGTGGAAGACCTGCTAGGGACCGAGGTACTGGAGGAGATAAAGGCGGGAGAACGTGGGTCTTTGTGGTTCGCCCTGGAGACGGCTCCAAAAGGGGAATTCATTGGGAGATGCATCAGTGAGTACCAACCACCTGAGATAGGCGACCTGCCCGGTGAAGTCCAAGTAGGGGTTCAGGCCTGTGAGCCGTTGTGTGCTGAGGTGGTGCTGTTCAACATCTCCGAGACCGACACGGCGGATATGCGTAAGGTCGAGTTCCTTCTGGAGAGTTTGCCCGTCCAGTGTGTGGGGCTGCTGGAGTTCCTGGAGCCGGGGGAGCAGGTCCGATGCATCATTGAGGACTATGTCACGCCGGGATTCCAGGTGCTTAACTGGTATGGATTCCCCTTTATTGGGGACCAGAGTGGATGGGGGTTTGACTATCCATTCCAGGAGTAGGGTAGTCCTTCTGCTCTGGGAAGGTGTTCCTGGTTGACGCTACCATGGCCCTGGTCGAGGATAACGCCGGGCTTGCGTCCTGGCAGTTTGATACGGGGAATTCCGGAAAAATGCAACCTTGCTAAAGCCAGCGTTTTCTTGCGATAGGCCTGTGAGAACCACTCCCTGTTTACACCTAACCTACCGGAAGCAAACTGCCTTTTCGGGGCCGTTATGACGGCTCCCAGACCTGGATGTCGAGGGGATTTGGTTTGCCGTGGTTCGTTTGGACCTTGTCGCTGGGGCAGGCAGAAAAGGCGGCCAAGACATCCATCTCGGCGCGCATCTCTATGTAGTCGCCCTTTTTCGCCGGGGACGGATTAATCACGAACATCATGGTCTCCGGGTCGATGTATACGTCCATCCAGATCTGCATCACCTCAGGCACATCGTCGCCAGTTAGGCCATAAGGCTCAATGGCTTCAGCCAGGTTATCCTGGCAAGAACGGTGGGGCGGACAGTCCACGTTATCCCTCAGTTTGTAGATTAATTTGTTGCACCGACTACCCATATAGGCCCAATGGATACCAACCGGGTCATCTATCACCGTCAGCATTAAGTTAGACCTGGGAGGCTTAGAGTAAAGCTTGGTCAGCCGCCTGGTATTTCCTATCCCCTGGTAGAAGTTGTAGTAAACTGATACTCCCGGATGAAACACCTCCTTATAGTTGTGGGCGTTGAAGAAAGCCGCATCGCACGCCTGTCCTCCTTCGGGGTTTGATAGCCGAACCACCTGCCCCTTTTCGACGGTAACGGCCCTTCCATGACCAGCGGGTATATGAACTTCATTGATAATTTTTCGACCCATCTTTTGCCTCCTGCCCACGCCTGTTGGCGCAGACCTGTCCACCCGTCTCCCAGCTAGGGACCGATGCCCACGCCCGACGCCATCTAGTTCAGGTGATATACCC
>JACZVB010000320.1 GCA_022572865.1 Chloroflexota bacterium
CCAGATCGCCTGAGATGCACAATTCACTACTTTTCTCCCCTTGAGCTCCTCCAGGCACGCACCTCTCCCTTATCGATTAATTTTGTTAGGGGCTCTAAGATGCCGAAGAGCATCGTTTATTAGGGCGGCGGCTGGGCCTCAGGCGCCACCGGGGAGGGGGCCGAAGCCCTTTTGAAGCAGCTCTATGAATACCCCGTGGGTGCTCTTGGGGTGTACCCACACCATGTCGGTGTTGGGCCTGGGCACCTGGCCCTCGGGGATGCCCGTGATGCGCCCGCCCCCGGCCCGTACCTCTTTTACCGCCTGGGGCAGGTCATCCACCTCGAAGGTGATGAGATACACGCCTTCGCCCCGGGTATCGAGGAACCTGGCAATGGGGCTATCGGGGCCCAGGGGTTCGATCAGCTCTATCAGGACGTGCTGTCCGTTGCCGAGGAAGGTGTTGCGAAAGCCGAACCTGGTGGAGTCGTTTGGGGGCTGCATCACCTCCATCCCGAAGAGCCGGCAATACTGTTCCGTAGCCTGCTGAAGGTCTCTGACGGCTATGCATGCGAAGCTCAGACTGGTTATCACCGGATATCTCCTTCAAAGCTCCAGGCCTGAACACCCGCGGGTACGAGATGATGGCGGCAGGCTGGTGTAGACTGTAGGCGCTATAATAGTTGCCGTTGCCCTATGATTATATACTCGTGGCATCTGTCCGAAAGGACGAGAAAGGGGACCATAATGGGGAAGGCGCTAGAGGGGACCCGGGTGATAGACCTTACTCAGTGGGAGGCCGGCACATCCTTCACCCAGGCCCTCGCCTGGTTGGGGGCCGAGGTGATAAAGGTAGAGGCCCCGGGGCGAGGGGACCCCGGCCGGAAGGCGCCCCAGGACAAGCCGGGCATAGACAGCCCTTATTTCCTCATCCTGAACTCCAGCAAGAAGAGCATCACCCTGAACCTGAAGACGGAGAAGGGTAAGGAGATCTTCTTCGACCTGGTGAGGAAGGCCGACGTGGTGGCGGAGAATATGGCCCCCGGGACCCTGGAGAGACTGGGGCTGGGCTACGATGTGCTCTGCGAGGTGAACCCGCGGATCATCCTGGGCCGGGTCAAGGGGTTCGGGACCTACGGCCCGTACAGCAACTACAAGAGCTTCGATATGATCGCTCAGGCCACGGGCGGCTCCTATTCCACCAACGGCGAGAAGGATGGCCCTCCATTTCCGCTGGGCACATCCATCGGGGACATAGGGACCGGGTACCATGCGGCGTTGGGGGTAACGGCGGCGCTGCTTCAGCGGGAGCGCACAGGCAAGGGCCAGGTGGTAGAGGTCTCTATGCAGGAGGCGGTATTCAACTTTAGCAGGGTGGCGATGATGTGGTACTACCACGACCCGGACAGGGTGCTGAGAAAAGGTAACGACGGATGGGGGACCGCTCCGTCGCGAATGTACAGGTGCAAGCCCGGGGGCCTCGACGACTATTGCTACGTCTACGCCACGGAGAGCGTCTCCGATTCCTGGAACAAGCTGTTAAAGGTCATCGGGAGAGATGATCTGATAGGTGACGAGCGGTACGCTACGGGGGACCTGCGATTCCAGCGGAAGGATGAGGTGAACAAGATGGTGGAGGACTGGACGATGCAGCACACCAAGTACGAGGTGATGAACATCCTGGCCGAGAAGGGTGTCGTCACGGGTGCGGTGCTCACCGCCAAAGACCTCTTCTCAGACCCCCACATAAGCGAGCGGGGCATGATCGCGACAATGGAGCACCCCCAGCGGGGCGAATGGCGCATGATCGGCAACCCCATCAACCTGTCGGAATCGCCGACGGAGTATGTTGCGGCCCCTCTGCTGGGCCAGCACACGAAACAGGTGCTGGGAGAGGTCCTGGGCTTTAGCGAGGAGCAGGTGGATGCCCTGGAGAAGGAAGGGGTTGTGTAGGACGGCGTGTAGACTGGATTTTTGGATTTTGAACTGTTGCCCGGGCCGCCGGGCCATCCAGAGGCCCTGGTATTTTTGATATGCGTGTGGCGAAGGAGTACGAAATGAAGTCTGGAGTTTACGCCCTGGTAAGCTTGCTGGCGCTGGCCTTGATCCTGGCCGCCTGTGGAGGAGGAGGAGAGGATACACCTGTGCCGTCCCCATCGCCGGCCGACACCCCCGCTCCTCAGTCCACGTCCACCCCTATCCCCCTTCCCACACCTATTTCTACTGCGCCCCTGGCAACGGCAACGGCAACGGCAGCGGAACGGGAGGAGGCTCGGGTCCATTTCGACAGGGCCGTTGAGGAAATCGGTCAAAACCAGCTTGGCAACGCCACCCGTGAGTATAGTCTGGCCATAGAGCTAGACCCGGAGTTCACCGAAGCCTATATCGGCCTGGGAATGCTGCATTTTCAGTTGCAGGAATGGGAGAGTGCCGCTGCCGTCTTCACCCGGGTCCTGGAGCTGACCCCGGGAGAGGCTATGGCCTACTATAATAGGGCCCTTGCTTACCAGGCAGTCTTTGATTTCCAGCAGTCAATAGCCGACTATACCGATGCGATCCGGCTGGACCCTCAATTCATCATCGCCTACGCCAACCGGGGGGCTGTCTACCTGGAGATTAACGAAGCCCAACTGGCGTTGGAGGATTTCGACCAGGCAATCAGCCTGAACCCTGCGCCCGTGCAGAGCTATATCGGGCTGGCAGTTGCCTACACCCTTTTGAACATGGATGAGGAGGCTGAGGCGGCGATGGCGTCGGCCGTAGAGCGGGGTTTCGATGAGGCGACACTGAAGGATTTAATAGACGGGTTGAACGACCAGAGGTAGCCGCGCGACTGAGCGTGTTTATTAACAGTTTCGACCATCCCTTCGATGGGACTCAGGACAGGCCCCCTGTCCCCCTTCCTTGCCAGGAAGGGGGAGGAAATTGAGTTTGTCCCGAACTCGGGACAACCCCCC
>JACZVB010000321.1 GCA_022572865.1 Chloroflexota bacterium
CAACGTGCACTTCCCCACCAACTCTCGGACCGAGTCCCGCCCCATGGGCGACCCCGCCGCAATAAAAGAGGCCATTAAGCTTCTATCCAAGGCGGAGCGTCCCCTAGTCCTCACCGGCACCGGCATATTCTGGTCCAAGGCCTGGAAAGAGCTTCAGGAGTTCGTAGATGTCGCCGGCATCCCCTTCTACACCACACCCCAGAGCCGGGGCGTCATCCCCGAGGACCACGATCTATGTTTCCTTGCCGCCCGGTCCCTCGCGTTTAGGGAGGCCGACGTAGCCCTGGTCATCGGCACCCGGGTCAACTGGATCTGGCAGTACATGCAGGCCCCCAGGTTCGCCGCCGATATGAAGACCATACAGGTGAACCTGGACAGGGAGGAGATAGGCCACAACCGGGCCGCCGATGTGGGTATTGTCGGGGACGCCAAGATGGTCCTCCAGCAGCTCATCGCCGAGGCCAAGGAGCAGGGCCTTGAAAATAAGAAGGACTCCCCCTGGATAGACAAGCTCCGGGCCAAAGATGCCAGCAACAACGAAAGGAATGAGCCCCTTCTAAACTCCAACCAGATGCCCATGCACCCCCTGCGCATGATGAAGGAGATACGAGACTTCCTGCCCAGGGATGCCATGCTGGTGGTGGACGGCCACGAGACCCTCAACTTCGGCCGCCAGTCCATACCCACCTACTACCCCGGCCACAGGATCAACTCCGGTGCTTCAGGCTGCATGGGAGTGGGCCTTCCCTTCGGCATCGCCACCGCCCTCGCCAACCCCGATAAGAAGACCCTGGTCATCCACGGCGACGGCTCCTTCGGCATCAACGCCATCAACATAGACACCGCCGTCCGGCACAACATACCTGTGGTGTGCATAGTCAACGTCAATGGTGGTTGGGCTGCAGGCCGCACGGGTGACGAGATCCTCGAGACCGGTATCGATCTTGGTTTCGAGCAGCGATACGACAAGCTGGGCGAGGCCCTGGGCGCCCACGGCGAGTACGTGGATAAGCCCGAGGATATCAAACCCGCGCTGGAGCGGGCCTTCGCCTCCGGCAAGCCGGCCATCATCAACATCATCACCGAGCGCTTCGCAGGCTCGGTTACCCAGAACTTCCAGCCCTACGAGCATTAGGATAAGGGGTAGAAAAAGCAGCGAAGAGAAAAAGGGGGGCGGGCCGTACGGCCCGCCCCTCTTTGTATTTCATCGCTTTGGATCTCTGGTCTTGTCGAACTAAAATCGCCAAACCCTGGAGCGCCGGTCACGGCCCGAGTCTCGTCCCTTGAAGCCGGCTCCCCTCTCCCTACCTTTTCAACTTCGGCGCCACCTCCTCGGCCACCCTGGTGATCTGCCCTATGCTCAGGTCGGGCGGGCAGACGATCACCTCGGTGCAGCCGGCGTCTATCACAGCCTGGAGCCGGGCGATACACACCTCTGGCGGCCCGAAAGTGGCGCTCCCACCAGTGTCGAAGTTGGGTCCGTAGACCGAACTGGTCAGCGAGTGCATATGGTCCCTGGCCCGTTCCACGTCTTCGTCCAGGGTCATGTACTCCAGGCTTCCAAAGGACAGGCTTTCGGCGTCCCTGCCCCGGGCCCTAGCGTAGTCCTTGATCTTCCCTATCTTCTCCCCCAGCATCTGAGGGTCGTTCCTGGCCCCGCCTATCCAACCGTCGGCCAGCTCCGCTGTGCGCTTCAACACCCCCTCGGCCTCCCCCCCAATCCATATTGGTATGCCGCCCTTCTGTACCGGATGGGGCTCCACGTTCGCATCCTCGAACTTGTGGTACCTGCCCTCGTAGGTGACGTTCGAGCCCGACCACAACGCCCTCATGGCCGCCAGGTTGTCCCGAAACCGCTTCACCCGCTCACTTATCTGCATCCCGAAGGCGACGAACTCCGATTCCCTACCCCCGAGGCCTATGCCCAGGTCTACCCGGCCCCCGCTCATGTAATCCACGGTAGCCACCTCTCTGGCCAGCAAGATCGGGTTTCGATAAGGAAGAAGCAGGACTCCCGTGCCCAGGCGGACGCGGGATGTCACACCGCTGGCCCACGCCATGACCATCATCGCGTCCAGGACCTTGGAGCTGCTGAATATCCGGTCCAGGACCCATATGGAGTCGAACCCCAGCTCCTCTGCGGCCTTGAACCAGTCTATGAACTCCCCGGGCGATGGCATCTCCCCCTGGAAATGAGTGGGAACCAGCAGCGCTATTCTGGCTTTAGACGGCATAAACCCTCCTGTATTCTATCGTTTAACAAGTCCTATAAAGCGGGGAGTGCAGGCCCCGTCTCCAGGTAGTGGAGCGTATCTACATCCGCATCCCAGAGCCCCTCGATCACCTCACCCAGGTGCGGGTTCCAGCTCCGGCGGTCTCCGGCCCTATCGTTATCGATGAGGAGAATCTTCACCAGTATTGACCTGCCATTGGCTGTCTAGGGTCGCGGACGATGAGCAGCATTTAGAATGGTACCCCCGGCGGGACTCGAACCCGCGCTTCCAGCTCCGGAGGCTGGCGCTCTATCCTCTGAGCTACGGGGGCGGGCCTTCAGGATAACCCTACACTCTGATCCGGCGCAAGGGCCGCCTCACTCTTCGACTTCCGTCTCGGGCAACCCGAGCCCGGCCAGAAGGGTGTTCAGGCCCTGCTCAATCTCGATTCGGGTTGGGCCGTCCATCGGGTCCAGCAGGACAGATAGCTGTGTGGCAAGGAGGTCCTTCAAGGTCGCCGAGATTAGAGACGTTAGATCGTAGGTATGGGACTCGATGACCAGGCTCTCTCTTTGTTTTGGGGCAGAGTAGGTGTGCAGGCTGACGGTAAAGTCGTCTTTTTGGTATTTCCATATCCCTGTGTCCGGCGCGGCCAGTTCCATTACGGTTTCGAAACCCATTGCCTCCGCCGCGCGCCCGAAAGAAGCCC
>JACZVB010000322.1 GCA_022572865.1 Chloroflexota bacterium
CCTCTAGCATCTCCTGAATTAGCTTTGTACACCCTACCATCCTAGATTGCAACCTCGCTCTGCGGTTTCGACCATCCCCCTGTCCCCCTTCGGCAGGCTCAGGGCATGCTTGGGAGGGAGAGGGGCGAAAGTGAATCTTGGTGTATCCCCCCAACGAGTCGGGATGGCGACCCAATACGGCTGTACGCCGGACTGATTTCAAAGGTAATCAGGCGGTGAATATGGGGGAGCCGTGGTGATGGACCATTAGCCACTGCTCGCCCCGCTGGACGTAGAGGTTTGTGGCCTGAACCTGGCCTGTGTTTTGCTCGTCCCCTACCACGCTCCTCAGGTTCTCGACGCAGGTGACCCGGGCCAGGTCTCCCACCACCAGGATATGGACGTCGGTAACGTCGAACTCCATGTAGCGGGTGTTGTCGAAGATGGCGACCCAGCTATCCCTGACCTCCTCCCAGCCGTACTTGGCGGTCCAACCCGGGTGAATTACGTGGGCGGTGTCGTCCTGGACCCAGACCCGGGCCATCTTCTCGATATCCAGGCTCTCGAAGGCGCGGTAGAACCCTTCGTTTGCCCTGCGCACCTCCCCGGTGAGCTTATGGTTAGCGGTCATCTGTCTCTCTGTGCAGCCCCCGGATCACCGTAGGGCATAAGGGACCCTGAGCAGGCCGGTGAATTTCGCCCCGGGGCCCGTGAACAGCTCGGGGTGGATGATCTGGGCCAGGAGTTCCAGGCCATCGACGATACGGGGCCCGGGCCTGTTGAAGTAGGAGGAGCCGTCCACCACGAAGACGTTGCCCTGCTCTACCGCGGGCAGGGATTGCCACTCATCGGGGAACGACATCTTCTCCAGCTCCTGGAAGATGCGGGGGATGCCGAAGCCGCAGGGCATGAGGACCAGGATTTCGGGGGCAAAGTCGGCCACCTGCTGCCAGGTAGCCTGAATAGATGGCTCCCCGATTATCCCCAGGCCGTTCATACCCCCGGCCAGCTCCACCATCTGGGGCACCCAGTGTCCGCCGACGAATATCGGGTCAAGCCACTCCATGCAGAAGACCCGGGGCCTGTTCTTGGCCCTGGAGGCCAGTGAGGCTACGGCATCTATCCGCTTCCTGAGGCCTGCCACCACCTCTCGGGCCCTGGCCTCCGTCTCAGTCAGTTCCCCCACCACCTGGATGTTGCTCAGGATGTCGTCGAGGGTTGTGGGCTCCAGGGAGACGACCTTGGCGTCGGTGTCGAGGATTCGGACGGCGGACTTGACCTCTTTGTAGGAGACGGCACACACCTCGCACAGCTCCTGGGTAAGGATAAGGTGGGGGTCGGCCCGGCCTAAGGCCTCCTGGTCCAGGTGGTAGATACTGCTGCCTTTATGGATAAGGCCGGTTATGGCCGAATGGATCTCCCGGCTCATCAGCCCCTCGTCTGGGACGACGGAGGAGGTGACCACGGGCACAGAGCTTACCTCGGCGGGATAATCGCACTCGTGGGTCACGCCTACCAGTGAGTTACCCAGGCCCAGGGCGAAGACGATCTCCGTGTTGCTGGGCAGAAGGGAGCAGATGCGCATCACTTGACCCCGGCCGCGGCGATCTCCTGGTGAATCCGGGCCAGGACGTCGCTGTTCTGCTCCGGTGTGGTGTTGTCCACGGTATAGGTCTGCTCGCCGCTCACCCCATCCACCCCACCCATATCCACCCACTTCTTTATCAGTTTCTCATCCTCATTTGCGGACAGGAGCAGGTTCCGGCCGCTAAGAATGGACAGATAGCCTACCAGGCCGTAACCACCCCAGTTGGAGACGCTGGCGATGATCAGGTGTTCCGCAGGGGTGATGGCTGGACTCTCGACCAGGGTAGAGATCTTGGGGATTTCATCGTACAGCAGGCCCATGCCGATCTCGTTGCCCCCATCTCCGATGCCCACGGTCCGGTCAACGCGCTGGAACAGGTAGTCGATCTTTGCCGTGTGCGAGGAGATATCCTTGCCCCTCATGTTCAGGTACTTCTTCTCCTCGGTCATTCCGCAGCGCTCGATGGACACAGCCAGACCCGGCTTGACATCGGTCAGGACCTTCTCCGCAAAGGCCCGGCTGTCTTTGTGGCCGGCGACGGGGAAGTCTATGACCTGCTCATCGGGCACCTTGGCCAGCTCCCTCATCATATCGGCGCAGCCATCGACCACGTAGTAGACCCGTCTCCTAAGTGACTTCAGCGCCCGTCCGATGGCGACGGCGCCGATGGGGCCGTCGGTCTCGTAACTGGTGCCCACGTAGAACCCGGTGATGATCAGCACGGGGCCCCGGCTTTCCCGGACGTACTCGGCCGCCTGCTTGCAGAAGTCCAGGGGCAGCTTCCTACGGAGCCGGGACACGCCCCGGGTATCGTTGCTGAGGATGATGTCTTCTATACTCATTGCGCTCGCTTAATCCGCCGGCAAAAACCACTCACCCTTCGGCTAGCTCGGGATGAACGGGGTCACAGGGCGGCGATGGACTCGTTGATAATATCGGTGACGAACATATGGCCCGGGGAGTGGGTGATCATAAGAGAAGGCCTGGACCTTTCCGCCACAGCCTGGGGAGTGACGCCGCAGGCCCAGAAGACGGGCACCTCGTCCTCCCTGACCTCTACGGCATCGCCGTAGTCGGGCCGGGCCAGGTCCCGGATGCCTAAGGCCTCGGGATCGCCTATCTGGACCGGTGCGCCGTGTACGTCGGGATACCGGGAAGTCACCTGGACCGCCTTTACCACCATGCTTCTGTGAACCGGGCGCATACTCACCACCATGGGCCCCGAGAACACCCCCGCGGAAGCGGTCTCGATGTTGGTGATGTACATAGATACGTTGGTCCCCTGCTCTATGTGGCGGAGGGGGATACCGGCCCGAATGAGGGCCTCCTTGAAGGTGAA
>JACZVB010000323.1 GCA_022572865.1 Chloroflexota bacterium
CCCGGGACGCTGGCCCGGCGCCTGGACCCGGCCGACTCTCCCAGGGACGTCTCTGTAGTCTGGCCCCGAAATTGAGAGCCGGTGGTCATCACCAACGCCTTGGGTAAACCGGTGGTGGAGCGGGACACCTGGGTGTCCAGGGTCGAAGTCGTCCAGGACTACGTGGAGTCCCCACTGGAGAAGCTGGCCAAAGAGATCAAGAACATGGGGCTGGACAGCTCGAAGATAGGCTTCGAGAAGAGCTACATCAGTGCGGCCAGGTGGGAGGAGCTGGAGGGGCTGCTGCCCCGGGTCCAGATGTCCGATTGCACCGAGATGATGAACTCGGTCCGGTGGATCAAGACCCCCGGAGAGATAGCCCTGCTGAAGAGGGCGGCGGACCTCCAGGACGAGGCCCATCTGGAGGTGTTCCCCACCATTCGAGACGGCGACACGGAGCGAGAGGTGCACAGCCGGTTCATGAAGAGCTGTCTCCAGCGTGGCTGCCATTTCGTGCATGGGATCCTCACCTCCAGCCGGAACACCGCAATGTACATGGGCGAGAGCGATCTCGCCATCCGCAAGGGGGACATCATCCGCACCGACTACGTCTCCTTTCTGGAAGGTTACCCGGGCCACCAGTCCCGTATGGCCTGCCTGGGAAAGCCCTCGGACGAGCAGCGGGAGATGTACCGGAAGTACCGGGACATATATCTGAAGACCATAGACAAGTGCCGGGTCGGGACCCGGGTCAGCGACATCTACTTCTTCGCCCGGGAGACGCTGCTGGAATACGGGTTTCCCCACAACCCTGCATCCTTCGTGGGCCACAGCGTCGGGGCCTGGTGGCACCAGCAGGAGCCTTTTCTGGTGAAGGGGTGGGATGTGGAGCTGGCGGAGGGGATGGTCATCGCCATCGAGCCCTACGTCGGCTACTGGCACTTACAGGACATGGTCCTGGTCACAGGGGAAGGGCCCCAGATACTCTCCGACCTCTTCGATACCGGGCAGCTGTTCGTCATCGATTAGAAACCCGGCCCAAAGAACAGAGGGCTTCTCTGTGTGATTTCATTTATTGTCCCCAGCCCTTGCATTGTAAAAAAGGAGCCCAAGCGCACATACTACCTGCCGTAAGTGTACAAATTGACAGCCCGTGCCCCCGTTCCTATCATGGGCTTAGCGGAGGACACGGGTTATGCGGCCCTGGGGACGAGGGCCCGGAAAGGAGCCACCTATGGCGGACAAGGGCAAGAAGGTGCTGGCCAACATCGAGCGGCTAAAGGAGCAGATGGACAGGAACGGCTGCTCCGCGGTGGCGGTCCGCTCGGGCAAGAACTTCACGTATCTATCAGGGGTTACCTTTCGCGGAACCCAGGCCCGAAACATCGATCTCCCCGATTCGCCCAGGGAGACGTACCTGATATGGCCTCGGGATGGAGACCCCGTGGTCATCACCAACACCACCGGCGAGGGCTCGATCCGAAGCGATTCCTGGGTCGAGAGGGTAGAGGTCTCCCAGACCTACGCCGAGACGGGCATCGTCATGGCGGCTAAAGCGATCAAGGATATGGGGCTCGACGGGTCAAAGATAGGGTTCGAGAAGACCTATCTGAGTGCGGCCCGATGGGAGGAGTTGGAAGGGTTGCTCCCCAAGACAGAGCTGTTCGACTGCACCGAGATGATGGACATTGTCCGGTGGGTGAAGACCCCGGGTGAGGTCGACCTGCTGAAGAAAGCGGCGGACATCCAGGACGAGGCGTACCTGGAGGTCTTCCCCAACGTAAAGGTGGGGGAAACGGAGCGAGAGGTCCATATACGTCTCATAAAGGCCTGCATGGACCGGGGCTGCGAATTCGTCCACGGGGCTCTCATCTCCAGCCGGAACAAAAACCGCTACAACGGAGAAGGGGATACCCCCTTTCTGAAGGGCGATATAATCCGGCCCGACTACGTCTCTTACTATCACGGATATCCCGGCCACCAGAACCGGCTCGCCGTAATGGGCACACCCTCTGACGAGCAGAAGCGCATATACCAGCAATACAGGGACATCTACTGGATGACCATAGACCGGTGCAAGCCCGGGGTGAAGGCCAGCGATCTGTGGCAGTTCGCCCGGGAGAAGCTTCTGGAGAAGGGGTTCCCCCACAACCCCGGGGCAATGGCGGGCCACAGCGTCGGGCCCTGGGTCCACCAGCAGAAACCGCTGATAGTCAGCAACGACGACACGGAGATGGAAGAGGGTATGGTAATCGCCTTCGAGCCGTATTTCGACTACTGGCACCTTCAGGACATGGTGGTGGTCACCAGGGACGGCACCCGGCTCCTCTCCGATCGGTTCAACACGGAGCAGCTCTTCGTGATCGGGTAGAGCGCCCTCTGCCGCTCAATATCTGATTGAAAAGGCTAAGAGGTCTCCAGGGCCTCGGCCTCCACCAGTGCAGCGATCTCCTCATCCGTGAGGCCTATGAACTCCTTAAGGATGAGTTGGTTGTGTTCGCCGATGAGGGCCTGGGGCCTTAGCTTCCCCGGAGACCTGGATAGCTGGAACTGAAGGCCGTCATAAGGCATGGGGCCGCACTCGGTGTGGTCGAGCCACTGGAAATAGCCCTGGTGCTTGAGCTGAGGGTCCCGCCACAGGTCGCTCTGGCTCTGTACGACTCCTGCGGGCACCCCCGCCTCCTGAAGGGCCTTCATCAGCTTACGGGCCTCGTGCCGGACCGTCCACCGGCCCAGCAAACCATCAAGTTCTTCCTGGTTCTCCCTGCGGCCCGAGAAAGTGGAGAACCGCTCCTCCTTAGTCCAGGATGGTGCCTTCATGGCTTTACATAAGGCATGCCACTCATCCTCGGTGGTCACGGAGATTGCGCACCATCGGCCCCCGGTCCGGCCCACCTCCACGCCATCGAGGATGTCGTTG
>JACZVB010000016.1 GCA_022572865.1 Chloroflexota bacterium
CGGGGCTGGTCTACACTCCCATGGTGGCCCCTCGAATGGACGAGGGCCTCCGCCGTCGAAGGAGAGAGGCAGCGCCACTGGGCACCGAGGGGACCGGTTGGGACGTGGGCTGGGCGGCGGTCTATCTGGCCAGCGACGAGGCCCGATGGGTCACGGGCGTGGTGCTGCCGGTGGACGCGGGTCTCACCATCATCTCGCCCATCACCTACGAACCGCTGGCCCAGCAGACCTGGGACCAGGCCGCCGGAAGATGATTGGCGCTAATCGATATCGACTGCGTCGAAGAGGCGGGGGGTCAGCAGGCTGAGGAGCCCGTTGGCGGCCAGGTGGACGGTCCTCCCCGTGGGGTCTAATGGAGGTGAGACCTCGCATATGTCTACGGCCTTTATGATATCGTAGGCGCTGAGGGCCTCCATCATGCCCAGGAACTCCGTTGCGGTAATCCCGGTGAAGACCGTGGCCCCTGTGCCCGGGGACTCGGAGCCGTCCACCACGTCGATGTCGATTGTCACATATACGGCGTCGGTGCTGTCGGCTACCACCTCCATGGCCCGCTTTACCACCTCCGCGGGGCCCTGCTCCCTGATCACCTTGGCCGACATCACCTTCATGCCACCCGTTTGGAATATCCGGTGCTGGGCGGGGTCTATAACGGACCCGTTGAGCCCTACCCAGGCCATGTTCTTGTAGGAGATCCTGGCGTCCTCGCTCAGCCGCCGCGCCTGGGTCCCGTGGGTGTACTTACCGCCGACCCCGTGCCGGTCCCTGAAGTCCGGGTGGCTGTCGATGTGGAGATACCCCAGCCTGGGGTTGGGGCCTCTCTCCGACAGGCCCCTGGCAAACCCGGCGAACCCGGGATAGGCCACGTAGTGGTCGCCCCCCAGCAATACGGGCATCCCCCCTCTCTTGACGATGTCGGAGACTCCCTGGATAACCGTCTTGGTGGTGTCCCTGAGATCGGTGGGGTTGATGTGGAAGTCGCCGATGTCGCTTATGTTGGGCGCATCCTTGGGCCGTAGCCACAGGCCCGAGTCCACGTCCCTCAAGGTGTTTTCCGCCGCCACCTCATAGGCCCCTCGGAAGAGCATGGAGGCCTCCCGGATGGCGCGGGGGCCGTACCGGGCCCCGGGCCTGGCGATGACCACCCCCTGGTCGATGGGCACCCCCGCTATCACCGTCATCCCCTCAACTACCTGCTCGGTCTCCTTGATGGGGGCGTTGAAGAAGGATGGGAAACCTGTATACGGCGTGATCAGCCTATCGACCATTAACGTACCCTCCTGCTGGCGGTCCTGTAGGCGTAGCCAACCAGCTAACTGAACGCGCGAGCTTCAGTGTGTCACCCTGGTCCGCCTGAGGCGAACTCAGAATGAGAGAAGATATTTCGGACAGTGTAACATTCAAATTTGCTCCGGGGTTCAAGTGATAGGAACCAGTGCTGCTCTCGGGCAGAAGACCTGCTCGCGTGACAGCTGACAAGTTCTGAGGCTGCCGGACTAAGGCTCGACTATCGGTTCGATGACAGTTTTGCTGGAGCGACCGTGGGAGAAGATGGGCAGTACGGCGGACACCCCTCCCCCGGCCCCTCCGCCAACGAGCAGGTCTATCGAATCCGCGGTAGTAGGCACTGATAGCTCACCGGTATCGGGGTCGGCGTAGGGGGTGACTCCACCCAGCTCGTAGGTGCGGTCCAAGTCCAGCACTAAGATCGGTCGCAGCTCGTTGACCTTATCGGCTATGTACTCCTTTACCTTAGCCTTGGTCCATCCGGCTGGTTCAATACTGGCGATGTGCTCGCCGCTGAGGATAACTATCACTTCACCGTGACAGGTGGTGTTTGCCGCTAAGGTCTGACTGATGGTGTCTAGTATCTGTTCCGGGGTGTTGTCACAGTAGTTGTACACCGACATAGGGGGTAAGGCGGCAAAGAGGGTGACGGTGCTGGATTCGAGGGGAAATCCCTTCTCCACGTGCCAGGGCTCCCAGGGGCTGGCCTCTTCATTTTCGGCGATGCAGCAGGTATAACGCGCCGGACTGCCGAAGGCGGACTTGTCCGTCACCCCGGGTATCTCCTTGCAGACATTCATCAGTACCAGGCGCAGGGCCCGTCCGATGGTGGCGTTGGCCCGCCAGCCGGGGCCGAAGAGGTTCCAGCCCGAGTTGATGTCCAGTTTGTGAACTATGGGTCCGTTGACCAGGATCATAGGCGTCGACATCCCCGAAGTAGTTTCGGTTATAGCCGGGGCATTGAACTCGGGCCTGAGGAGGGCTTTGACCGATGCCATAACCACCGGGGCATACTCCGTTAGACAGCCCGCCATGACGGCATTGATGGCCACCTTTTCGGCGGTGACGACCCAGTTGCGGCTGGGCCGGGTGCCCAGTATATCCTTGGGCCCCTGGCCCGCGGCCTCGATGAACTGCTCGACCCTCTCTGGGGTCGGCGGGATCACCGGCAGGCCGTCGGTCAGGCCCTGGCTGTAGAAGTATTCGATGGCCTCTATGGTGTCTGGCAGCTGGATTTGAGAGGATGAAAGCTGGGTTCTGGTCAATGGCCTGCCTCGTATGCCTAGCATTGGTGATGGATGCTTACTTTGCGCCTGTGATGGGCTGTATGACCGATTGACTTGTCCTACCTTTGCCCCAGGTAGACAGGATAGTGGAGTGGCCCCCTCCGTCGCCCCCCGCCACGAGCAAGATGATGTCCTCTGGATTGGTGGGGATGATGCTTTCTTCCGGGGCCTCGGTGCCGGGGTACCAGGTGCCGGCGAGGGCCCCGCTCCGGGCCTGCTCCGGGGCCAGAGTGGCTCGCAGCTCGGCGATCCTCTGGGCCAGGTACTCCTTGACATTGGCCTTTGACCAGCCCGCGGGGCCTATGTTCTGGGCGTGCTCGGGGCTCATGATGATCATCACCTCACCGTGGCAGCTAATATTGGCGGCCAGGGTATGGCTCAGGGTGTTCAGAATCCCCTCGGGGTCCGGGTCCGCCTGATTGAATATCTGCATGAAGTCACAGGTGGCGAAGAGGGCCACTGCGCTGGACTCCAAAGGGTATCCCTTCTCTACGTGGTACGGTTCCCAGGGGCTGGCTTCTTCGTTCTCGGCGATGCAGAAGGTGTAGCGCCCCGGGTGTCCGAAGGTGGACTTGTCCGTCACCCCGGGTATCTCCTTGCAGACGTTCATCAGGACCAGTCGCAGGGCCCGGCCGATGGTGGCGTTGGCCCGCCAGCCGGGGCCGAAGAGGTTCCATCCCGAGTTGATGCCCAGCTTCTGTCGAATAGGTCCGTTGACCATTATCAGCGGAGCCGAGGTCCCCGCCGTTTCCGCTATGGCCGATGCGTTGAAGTCCGGCTGGAGCAGCGCCCGCACCGAGGCTACTACCACTGGCGCATATTCAGGCAGGCAACCCGCCATGACAGCGTTTATCGCTACCTTGTTGGCGGTGACCACCCAGTTGCGGCTGGGCCGGGTCCCCAGCACCTCGTCGGGCCCCAGGTCTGCGGCCTCCAGGAACTGCTCAACCGCCTGGGGGGTGGGTGGGAGCACCGGCAGGCCGTCGGTCAGGCCCTGCTCATAGTAGAACTCTATCGCCTCGATAGTATCGGGTATCTCGAACGTGCCTGATGGTGCCTCCGCTTCTGCCATGCTCAACCTCCGGTTTTCAACTATCTCAACGGCCCTCGACTATGGGCTTTATTACAGACTTGTTCGTGAGACCCATGCTCCACGTAGGCAGGATAGTGGAATGTCCACCCCCTTCACCCCCGGCCACCAGCAAGGTTATCCTCTCGGGAGTAGTTCGGACCATGGATTTTTCAGGATCGTCCATGCCCGGGAACCAGGTGCCCCCCACCGCGCCCACCCTCTCCTGGTCGAAGGCCACGGTGGGGCGAAGGGCCTCGACCCGCTCCGCTATATGCTCCTTGACCCTGGCCTTGTCCCAGCCGGCGACAGCTATCTTTTCGGCATGCTCGGGACCCAGGATGACGATGACGTAGCCGTGGCAGCGAATGTAGGAGGCGATGATATGGCTGATGGTCTCCAGGATTCCCTCGGGGTGTCCATCGACCCAGTTGGGGGCCTCGATGGGGTGACAGACGGAGAAGAGGGTCACGGTGCTGGATTCGAGGGGGAATCCCTTCTCTACGTGGTAAGGCTCCCAGGGGCTGGATTCCTCGTTCTCAGCGATGCAGAAGGTGTAGCGCCCGGGATGACCGAAATTGGACTTGTCCGTCACCCCGGGTATCTCGTTGCAGACGTTCATCAGGACCAGGCGCAGGGTCCGGCCGATGGTGGCGTTGGCCCGCCACCCGGGGCCGAACAGGTTCCACCCCGAGTTGATATTCAGCTTCCCGCGGATGGGCCCGTTGACCATTATCAGCGGAGCCGAAGTGCTCGCCGTTTCGGCGATGGCCGATGCGTTGAACTCCGGCTGTAGCAGCGCCCGCACCGAGGCCACTACCACAGGCGCATATTCAGGCAGGCAACCTGCCATCATCGCGTTGATAGCCACCTTGCCGGCGGTGACCACCCAGTTACGGCTGGGCCGGGTCCCCAGCACCTCGTCGGGCCCCAGGCCTGCGCAGTCGAGGAACTGCTGTACACGCTCGGGGGTCGGGGGAACGACAGGCAGGCCGTCGGTTAGGCCCTGCTCATAGTAGAACTCTATCGCCTCGATGGTGTCTGGCAGCTCGAAAGTGCCGGTCTCCGCCATAGTTTATCTCCTGGAAGGTTTCGCTCTTTATCGTCAGGGCACCAGCCTAAGGATAGCATACGGGATGGCTAGAAAGGCTCCTCGGGGCTGAAATCTGGTGGACGATATGCAGAACGCAGATCAAACAGACGACGGCATTGACTTAGCAGGTGTACCATAGAGCTAATTAGTAGGTATACAATAGAACTAGTGGATAGCTCAAAATCAGAGAAACTGTGATAATGCTGGTCATAGGCAGATATCTGCTCGGGCCGGAAGTGGATGGTTGTATTATCTGAAGTCGGGGTGAAAATGACAGAGACAGAGATCATCTTTACTGTTAACGAATCTCCGGAAGGCGGGTATGAGGCCCGCGCCCTTGGTTATAGCATTTATACCCAGGCGGACACCATGGAAGAACTCAAAGAGGTGCTGCGGGACGCAGTGAGCTGCCACTTCGATGAGGGTGCTGCCCCTAAATTAATCCGTATCCATCTGGTCAAAGACGAGGTGATACCCGTTTAAACTGCCCCGAGACCTCACCGGCGTGGAACTGGCGGCGTTACTCCGTCGCTGCTCGACAGACCGGTAGCCACTTAAGGCTCAGTTCCACCTACAAAAGCGAGCAGCACCACGTTACCATTCCTAGCCACCGTCCGTTGAAGGTCGGCACCCCGAGCTCGATTTTGTCAGATGTAGCCTCGTACCTGGGGACGAGCAAGACCCGCCTAGCAGAAGAGCTGTTTGAGAAATAAGGCTGCACCTGAACCCTGTCTTTCGTAAAAACGCAGTGATACCACCTTCCAACATCAGTTGCGGAAGGCAGGCATTATCTCCTCGCTGACCCTCCGCATCATGCCCTTTTTGTCTATGATGGTGAAAAGGACCGTGGAGATGGTGTTCACCCCTATTTTGCCCAGCTCCTCGATCTTCTGTATGGTCTCGTCGGCGGGCCCCGTCAGGTGGTAGAAATCGATCATCCGCTGGGTGACCAGCTTGGCATGGGGGGCGTCGATGTGCTCATGGTAGTAGGGGTCGTAGGCCTCGGCGGCCCGGGCTGAATCGCTCATCAACTCCTCAACCATCCCCGGCTCCGCCCTCTCCAGTCTGCGGCGAAGGTCCTGTATCTCCGGCACGTCTCGATTGAAGAAACGGTGCATCTTGATGTACATGGCGGGGTAGGAGGTCACCTCCCGCCGGGCCTCTTCCTTGGTATCGGACACGTAGATCATGGTTCGGGCCCAGATATCGATCTCCGAGGGGTCCCGCCCCGCCTCCTCGGCCCCCTGGTGGATCAGCTCTACACGCCACTTGGCCATCTCCGGATGCAGGCCCAGGAAGATGGCCCCATCGGCGATCTGCCCGGCCAGCCTGCAGAGCTTGGGTCCATCGACGGCCAGGTATATGGGGACGGTGCGCCGGTTCCACTCAGAGTGCATCTTTGCTCCCTTCCACTCCACCTCCTCCCCGGCCATGTATCCACGGATGAACTGGATCGCCTCTTTGATCTCCCGGGTCGGCCTGGGCTTCATGACCTTGCCGAACTGCCCCCCGGCCCCGATCCCCAGGAACGCCCTTCCACCCGAAAGCTCATCGAGGGTGGCCGTGGCGTTGGCCGTCACCGATGGGTGATATGTGAACGGGTCCGTGACCCCCTGGCCTATCCGTATGCGGCGGGTGCTGACCGCGGCGATGGTCAGGCTTGCAGTCACGTCCCGGGACAGGTTGGGCTGGTCCACCCAGGTCATGGCGGAGAATCCGCACTCCTCCGCCACCCGGGCGTGGTCGGCCACCTCGTGCGCCTGGAGGTTACGACCCATTCCAACGGTGAAGTTCATTTTCATGATATTCCTCCTTAGCTGATGTGGGGTGGGGTAGAGAAGGGGCCTCGGGCCAAGCGCCCGGCCCCAGGGGAGCACTAGGTTTCGACTACCCGAAGGAGCGGCATCGAGGCCCCTGGAGGCCCTTCACAGCTGGGTCCTGCGGGCATCATCACGATACTTGCAAAGTGCACAGGATGGCGCTGCCTCCGGCGGCTCGGGCAGGTCCAGAATGTCCATGACCTCTCCGAGAAAATGCATAAAGCCATCATCGTCTCGATTGAACTCGATCCAGCGGACGTCACCGATGTAAGATATCCGGCCATCGGTGTCCCTGGAGATGTCCATGGGCTGGACACAGACCAGGCCGAGCCGGGTCACGGGAGACAGGGCCAGCTTTCCGGGCGCAGCGTTCTCCAGGGCGTAGGCATAGGCGTGGAGCTGCCGGCTGTAGAGGGGGAGGTGGTGGCCCCTGGTATTGGTCGTCTTGAAGTCGATGACGCCGTAGGAGCCGTCTTCGAACCGGATGACGGAGTCGAACTTCCCGCGCAGGAAACAGGTGGAGGTGTGGCCGGGGATCGTAATGGGTTCAGACTCTACCCAGCTCTCGCCGTATGCGACGGTGCCGGGGGGTAGGCTGGGATCGACCTCCGAGCTGGGCAAGCCGTTGAAGAATTCGTTCATCAACTTGTCTATGACGCCGAAAATCCCGGGGAAGGGCGTCCTTGGTGGACCGAACTGGCGAGCGACCTTCAGATGAAAGCAGCGCTTGCAGTACTCCCATAGGAAGGCGAAGTCCGACGGGCTCAGTTTCCAGTTTTGAGGTTTCGATTCCTGCCCTGGCCCCCGCGCCTCGATACCAAGCCCAGCTGCTGCATCATGCCCAAGAAAATCCGCTTGGACCCATCTTTCCACGCGCTCACCGCCGGAGGAACTGAGGATGGTCATCCCCGCCATTGTGACCTGTTTGTTAGTGGCAGGTACACCCACCTATTCTTGTCCATCTTGATCCTTAAAACGCTGGGCCGGTATTCAGGCTTCAGGTTGTCCTCCTCACCAGGTCGCCACAGGCCTTAGAGAGGACGAATCCCGGTGGTTTCGGTCGCCAGAAGGACGTTAGACCGGTGACATACAGTCTTAGGCCAAAACCCGAGACTCCCGGCCCAGCCGAGACCGCAGGAACGGGGCCTGGAGGGCCGGCCCTGAGGCGAAGGAGGTGTTGCCGGGCCTACTCTTGGCCCAGTATTTTGAGCACCTGGGGAAGGGCCAGTTTCGCCCGCTCTTTAAGGTCCTCCGGGGTGAGCCTCCCTATGGGGTGAGGGATCACGGCGAAGGGATAGTCTGGTATCCCCTGTATCTCGGCGATAGCCTTGGCCTGGTTGACGAACTCGTCGGTGATTATTACCGCCGTCGGTACGCCCTGCTTCTCCAGCTCGATTCCGTCGTGCAAACTGCACTGACTGCAGGAGCCTCAGTCCCCTATCGCGACGATTGCGAAATCGCTCTCTTCCGCCAGCTGGCGCACCGTCTCCGTAGGCGCGGGCCTGGAGGAGTCGGGCTTGCGGGCGGACCGGACCTCTTTAAGCTCGAACTGCTCATTCAGCATGTCGGCCACCAGCTTTAGAATTTCGCCGGCGTTGGCCTTGCTGTTGTCCAGCAGCCCTATCACTTTGCCATCGAGGGTGCCGTTCCTCGGGGCCATGGAGGCCTCGACGTCAATGGCGCCAGCGGTGGGGTCCATGACGGTGATGGTGTTGGCCTTGGGTTCGACTACCATGTCATCACTCCTTTACATACATCTCTGTCCCGACTGCGTGTTGAACGTTTTAGACATTGGGGATGGCCAGGGTCACAGATTTGGTGGCGCTGCCCCTACCTCCTCCCCAGGGCATTACAGTACAGAAGAAACCACCGGCGCTTCCACCCGCCACCAGTATCATGAAGTCATCGGGGCTGGTCACGGCCGCGGTTATATCCTCACCGCCCATCTGGGGATTGTTGGGGTCCCAACTGGCAAGCCGACGGTTCCAGAAAGGGCCCGGGCGTTTTGTGGCCTCGAAGAGGAAGTTTCTGACGTCCTTTTTGGACCAGCCCTCGTCGCGGATGTGCCCCAGGAGCTCGGGGCTGATGAGCACCATGAACTCGCCGCAGTTGGGGTAGGCCTGGGCAAGGATGCCGTTGGCTATAGAGGTGAGGATGCCTTCTGCCGTGTGACTGACGTGGTCGTCTCCTTGAAGGGGAGCGTTGCCGGCAAGGACGGTGACGGCGCTGGTCTCTAGGCTCAGGCCCCGCTCCACGTGGAGAGGCTCCCAGGGGCTCAGCTCCTCGTTCTCTGCAATACAATAACTGTACTTGCCGGGGTGGCCGAAGGTCGACTTGTCCAGCACCCCGGGCACCGAGCCGCACACGTTCATCAGGATCAGCCTGATGGCCCGGCCTATGGTGGCGTTGGACCTCTTGGTGGGGCCGAAGAGGTTGTTTGCGCAGTTGATGTCCAGCTCCCTGGCGATGGGCCCGTGGACTATGACCATGTGGCCAGTCCCAGCGGTGCTGGCCGATGTCCCGTGGAGGTTGAACTGGTCCTCGCACATCGCCTCTATCGCGGTGGCTACCACCGGCATGTACTCGGGGAGGCAGCCAGCCATGATGGCGTTGATGGCTACCTTCTCGGCGGTGATCTCCCGCTTGCGAGTCGGGATCGTCCCCAACACGTCGCCCGGCTGCTTGTTGGCGGCCTGGAGGAACTCGGCTACCCGGTCGGGGGTAGGAGGCACTACAGGCAGGCCGTCGGTCAGGCCCTTCTCATAGTAGAACTCGATGGCCGCGACGGTATCCGGGACCTGATACGTTTGCGACGATAACGAAGACGATGGCATTTACACTCCCCCCAGGCGCTGAATTTAACGTAACTAGGATGTTATCACAGCAGTGCTGCACCGACAACCGTAGCAACACGGGAATGTTTAATGAAATCCCCGATCATCTGCTAGGCCCGGGACCCCACCGGCGAGGTCAGGCAGACCATTCCCATCAGCTCCCGTATGTCGGGCAGGTCTTCCAGCCCGTAGACCAGGTCGATGGAGCGGCTGATCTGATCGGGGTCCAGGAGGGTCCGAGCGCAGGAGGCGTATTTCTCCTTGATCTCTTCGTCTGTCAGAGGGTGGAAGGGGGTGCCCTTGGCCTGCTCGGCCCTGCTTTCGTGCTCCTGGCCGTCCTTCATCACCACGCGCACCACCACGTAGCCGCCGCTGTCTACCACCACTGGTTCCTGGTCATGGTCGTAGATGACCTTCACCTTGCGCGACAGTTCCTGGACCTGGGGCCTCTGTACCTGGGCCTCTGCAAAGGTATCGGGGTCGACTTTGCCGTCGATAAGGGCGGAGGCAACGCAGAACTGCATGCAGAATTTGCCCTCCAGACCTGTATTGGCCAGGCTGTAGATCAGGGACATATCCTCGCCCGGAGGCGTGATGACCTCCACCCGGTCTATCTCCTCGGGGCTGGGGTTGGATTCTTCGAATATCGCCAGGCTGGCGTCCAGGGTCCGGTGGGTGTTGTTGCAGCAGGGGTATTTCTTCACCACAATGCCGGTGGAGAGTATCTCCCAGGGCGAGCCCATGGTCCCCACCAGGCGACTGGACCCGCCATCATCCGACGAGTAGACCTGACAGAAGCCTAGAGGATGGTCCAGGTGGTCTGCGCTTGAGGTGAAGCCCTTCTGGGCCAGGAGCGCAGCGAGGAGGCCGTTTCGAGCGGCCTCGCCTACGTGCAGGGGTTTGGTCATAGTGCCGAAGTTGACCCTCAGGCCGTTGGACAGGGATGTCGCTATGCCCATGGCCATCCGAATCCGGTCCGTATCCAGGCCCATCAGTTTAGCCGCGGCAGCGGCGGCGCCCAGGCACCCCAGGGTAGAGGTGGCATGCCAGCCCTTGACGTAGTGGGACTTGCCCACCGCCAGTCCCAGCTTGCACTCCACCTCGAAGCCCACCAGGAACGCCTCCAGGACCTGGGCCCCCGAGGCGCCCAGCTCTTCGCCCAGGGACATTATGGCCGGGACCAGGGGCGCGCTGGGGTGCCCCATTATCGAATCGTTGACGTCGTCGAAATCCAGGGCGTGGGCCATGGTCCCGTTCAAGAGGGCGGCGCTCAGGCAGTCGGTGCGGGTCCCGGCGCCTACGACCCCGGCCACGGGCTTCCCTTCTCGATCACGAAGGGTTTCAACGAGAATTCGGACCCCCTCGTCGGCTGCGCCTGCCATCGTGACGCCCAGGGTGTCCAGAATAGCCCGTTTCCCCAGGTGTCTCGCCTCCTGGGGGATCTCTTGGAGGCTGGTGTTGGCTATGAAATCGACTACCGAATCAGTGGCATTCATGGTCCCTCCCACGAGATAGGTCTTAAATACAGATTGCCCTCACTTCGAGGCTATTATCCGAGGTTTGAGGGATTCCTTCAACCCCCAGGGGGGACCAGGGGCAGCACACATGTGGCAAGGGGCCAGTGGTTTGACACGGCCCAATGGAATGGTAGAATGTGGAGCGCCCTACCAGG
>JACZVB010000324.1 GCA_022572865.1 Chloroflexota bacterium
GGGGAGCTGGCCACTGCATCACGGGGAGAATATCTGCTCCTCGACCAGAGGTTTTATCTTAAAAAGGGGAGGTATGCTATCACGGCCTTCGAGCTCGGAAGTTGATTCCCTTGGTGCCGAAGGCCGCGGCGCTGGACTGCTGTGGCGCGTCAGTGAAGACATCCTTCCTCCAGGTGATCTCGAAGTCCTGGAAACCGGCCTCGGTCACGAGGGCCTGAAGCTCTGCGTCCAGCAGAGCGCCGGCGATTCAGCCGGTCCACAGGGCTATATCCTCCTTGGCCTCATCCGGCACCGCCTTCTCCACAGAGATGTCCCCTATCTGGAGCCGGCCCCCCGGCCTCAGCACCCGATACATCTCGGCGAGGACGGTGGCCTTATATGGAGAGAGGTTGAGCACCCCGTTGGAGATAATAACGTCGGCCCACCCGTCGTCTATGGGAAGGGACTCGATGTGGCCCTCCCGAAACTCCAGGTTAGACAGGTTCGACTCGGCGGCAGCGTCCCGGGCCTTCTGCAGCATCTCTGAGGTCATGTCCACGCCGACTACTTGGCCCTCGGGCCCCACCATGCCCGCCGCGATGATGCTGTCGAATCCAGCTCCCGACCCGATGTCCACCACCCTTTCCCCTGGTCGAAGCGCGCCCAGAGAGAACGGATTGCCGGTGCCTGCGAAGGATGCCAGTGCGCCCTGTGGCACCTGGTCTATAAGACTATCATCGTATTCGAGCAGTCTGGCCAGAGGTCGTCCGGTATGGAAGTGGTATCCCTTCTCGGGATTGTTGGCGACCTCGGCGTATTCCTTGCTTATTTCTTTCCGTAGGGTCTCCCTGTCCAGGTTGATGGAGCCGACTCCTGCTGCTACTTTCTCCTGTGTCATTATCGGTGCCTCCTGAATCTAGAGTATCAGTGGGCCGTAATAAGCCTTATTCCGTGGGCGCGACCATCGCGGGCAATCGGGTTTCGGGTCGGAATACGGACCCTGCCTTGGGAGCTGTCACGCCCTGGGGTGGGCCTTGTCGTACTGACTTCGTACCTGATCGCTTGCCAGATGAGTATAGACCTGGGTGGTAGAGATATTGGCGTGGCCCAGCATCTCCTGGACGTGTCGTAGAGGTGCGCCTCCCCTTAACATGTGGGTGGCGAAACTGTGCCTTAGAACATGGGGGGTTATGGGTGTGTCAATGTTGGCCTGTCGGGCATAACCTTTGAGGATGAGCCAGAAGCCCTGTCTGGTCAGCCTGTCTCCCCTTCGATTCAAAAACAGGGCCGATTCGTCCCAGTTGCGCAGTATCTTGGGCCGCGAGTCCGCAAGGTATTCCTCAATGGCCCTAGCCGCCTCCTGGTGGATGGGCAGAATCCTCTCTTTGGCCCCTTTGCCCAGGCATCGCACCTGATTGTTCTGGACATCGATGTCCAATACGTTCAAGGAAACCAGCTCGGTCACCCTGAGCCCGGTGGCATATATCAACTCCAGCATGGCCCGGTCTCTCAGGCCCTCGGGGGGGCGGCGGGAGCCGGCCTCCTGAAGCAGAAGAGTCATCTCCTCGACTGACAGGGCCTTGGGCAGCGCCCGGCCCACCTTAGGAGATGTCATGTTATCGGTGGGGGACGACTCCAGCGTTCCGTCCTCCAGGAGAAATGCGAAAAAGGACTTGATAGCGGCGACCTTTCGGGCGATGGTGGAGTCTTTGAAGGTCCGGTCCCTCAAGTCTAAGCCGTACCTGGTGATCACCTCCCGGCTTACCTGAGGCCACCCGGTGATGGGCTCGTGGTGATTGAGGTCATCTTGGAGGAAAAGCAGGAACTGATTGAGATCGTTTCTGTAAGCGAAGAGAGTATTGGCCGAAAGCCCGCGCTCGACCGTTAGATGATTCAGAAAGGCGTCAATAGCAGGTTTCAAATCATGGCTCCCAACGCGCCGCCGAAAGTTGAAGACAAACTATTCTAACATAACATAACGGCCAGTGCGAAACTAGATGTGCGAATTCATTCTCTCTTCCTTGACCCCCGGCTGGAGACAGGGCTAGACTTGGCCTGAGGCGCGGACAAACCTCGGCACTCGAGGGGGGGCTGAAAGAAAACTCAAATCGTGTACTACGGCATGGAGTTGTAAAGGGATAATGCTGGACATAGGCCTGAACCCCAATTTGGTGGGCGGCATTACCTGGCACGGCCTTTTTACCGCACTGGCGGTGGCTGTTGGTGTCGTGTTCGTCGCCAGGCTGGCCCGAAACCGGGGGATGAACGAGGATATCGTCTTCAACGTGGCCATGTGGGCCGTGCCCGGAGGTGTAATAGGCTCCCGGCTCGTTCATGTGATCGATAGGTGGAGCTTCTACAAAAACAACCTCGAGGAGATATTCTTCATATGGAACGGGGGCGTGGCCCTGTTCGGCGCCATCCTGGGAGGCACCATAGCTGGTGTGGCCTATGCATGGGTCAAAGGCTATCCCATCGGTAAGCTGGCCGATATGGCGGCTCCCTCCCTGCTGATCTCCCAGGCCGTCGGCCGGGTTGGGGACTTGATCAACGGCGAACACTTCAGCAAGACCACCGACTTGCCCTGGGCCTGGGTCCACACCCACCCCGACTGGCCGGGACGGGGCAGGCTGGATGTGATCCCCGTCGGCGGGGATGGAGCCGCTATCGGGTACCATCCCTCGGTGGCCTACGAGATGATGGCTGATGTGCTCCTCTTCTTCTTCATCTGGAGGCTACTGGGTAAGGTCTCCCCCGATGGCATGGTCATGCTCATCTATCTGGCCCTGTATTCTCTGGTCAGGTTCGGGATTCAGTTCACCCGGGCCGATCCCGAGAGAATAGGCGCGCTTCAGCAGGCCCACGTTATCTCCCTGATAGTCTTTGCCATCGCCCTCCTTTTTATA
>JACZVB010000325.1 GCA_022572865.1 Chloroflexota bacterium
CCTGACCAGAGCTCCTCCATCGCTGGCCCGCAAGGGGAACATATGACCGGGTCGGGTCAGGTCTTCGGGTTTTGTCTTGGGGTCTATCAGCGCGGCCACCGTCTGGGCCCGGTCAGAAGCGGAGATGCCTGTGGTTACCTGATATCTGGCCTCCACCGACACCGTAAAGGCAGTACCCAGTGGAGCGGTGTTATCCTGGACCATCATGGGGATACGCAGCTCATCCAGTCTCTCCCCTGACATGGCGATGCAGATGAGGCCTCTTCCAAATTTGGCCATGAAGTTGATGCTCTGAGGGGTGCACTTCTCCGCAGCTATGGCAAGATCGCCCTCGTTCTCACGGTCTTCATCGTCTACGATGATGACCATCCGGCCGGCCTTGAAGTCTTCTATCGCTTCACTGACAGTGCAAAACCCCATCCGGTCCCTCCGTGGGATTGGTATTCTCCCGCTACGATTCTCCCTGCTGCGCCAGAGAGTACAACGATACACCGGAGTTGTCCCCTTTGATAAGCTGCTCCACATATTTGGCCAGGATGTCCACTTCCAGGTTCACCCAGTCGTTGGGATTCCTCTCCCTCAGGGTTGTGTTCTCCCAGGTGTAGGACACCAGGGATACGGTGAAGGTCTCCTCGCGACGGTCCATCACCGTGAGGCTGGCTCCATCGACCCCTATAAAGCCCTTGGCCACGATGTAACGCATCAGGTCCGTTGGGGCCTCGATCTCCATGATCATCGCATCGCCTTCGGGGGTGACGGAAAGGACCCGTCCTCTGCCGTCCACATGTCCCTGCATGATGTGTCCCCCCAGCCTGCTGCTCAGGGTCAAGGGCTTTTCCAGGTTGACCGGGTCACCCACTTTGAGATCGACCAGATTGGTGCGCCGAAGGGTCTCGGGCATCACGTCTACAGAGAAGACCTCCTCCTCGATAGAGGTGATAGTAAGGCAAGCGCCGTTGACCGATATGCTGTCCCCGATGGCCAACTCTTGCAACGCATGCCTGGAAGCGAAGGATAACCTGCCCTCCTCCACCAACGTTGCCGTGCCCACTTCTTCGACGATACCCGTAAACAAAACCCCTGGTCCCTTCCTCCTATGGATACCCGGTGACCACTATATCACCACCCAACGTCTCTACCTCTACGTCCCGAAGCCGGAGCACCTTCTCCATGACCTCGGCGCCCAGCCCCTCGACAGCCGATGGAGCGTCTTTACCACCTATTATAGCGGGTGCCACGAATGCTACAACTTTGTCGACCAGGCCTTCGTCGAAGAAAGCGCCCAAAAGGGTCCCGCCTCCCTCTACCAGCACGTGGGTGTAGTTCCGCTGGCCCAGAAGAGCCAGAAGGGCTGCCAGGTCAACCCCCGGGCCCTTACGCGGCGCTACCAGCACCTCCACCCCCACCTCTCTCATGCGTTTCCTGTTGGGGAGTTCTATTTCACAAACGGCTACCATTGAGTATCCGGACTGCCTGAACATCAGCGAATCCGGAGAGACGCGGCCCCTGCTATCGACCACCACCCTGGCCGGCTGCCTGGCAGCGGCAGCCCCCTGGGAGTCCCTCACCGTCAGCCTCGGGTTGTCCATCTCAACGGTATTAGCCCCCACCATCACCACATCGGCGATGCGCCTTAGGTCGTGGGCCCGCCGCCTGGCCTCCTCACCCGTGATCCATCTTGACTGCCCCGAGCGAGTCGCTATCTTGCCATCCAGACTGGTGGCATATTTTGCCGTCACGAATGGGAGCTGGGTAGTTATGAACTTTATATAAGCCTCATTGAGGCGTCTGGCCTCCTTCTCCTCCTCGCCCATGCACACCTCCAGGCCGGCCCTCTCCAGCTCCGCCGTGCCCTTCCCCGAGACCTTCGGATTTGGATCCAGGGTTGCTATATGCACCCTTGCGACTCCCGATTGGATTATGGCCTGGGTGCACGGGGGAGTCCGGCCCTTGAAACAGCACGGCTCCAGGGTGACGTAGAGATCGGCGCCGGAGGCCGCCTCTCCGGCCTGGTCCAGGGCCGCGAGAATTTGCCCACGCAACGATCCCTCGGTTTCTTCCCGCAACTGGATGAGGCGGGGAAAGGGTTTCCGATTGACGATGCGGGAGGACCAGCGCCGGTCGCGCGCTTGGTGCAGCCTTGCCATGATGACGTCTTCGCGTGCCCTGAGAAAGCCTTTCATGTCCCCATTGATCTCCCATGCGATCTCCCCTTCGGTCACGGCGCGCTGCAGGTAATGTTCGAACAGCAGGACGGTTTTGTGCAGATATACCTGCATGGCCATGTGGAAGCGCGTCATGAGGAAATGCTCATAGGTGTACAAGGCATTGGGATCGAGCGCCAACACCAGTCCCTGGGGGGTTGCAACGCAGGAGAGGGACTGAATGAGCCTCGCGATATCGAAATATCCGTAGGTCACACCAGCGAAATGGGCGTCCCGGCGGAGATAGTCCATGCGGTCCGCATCGATCTCTCCGCTGATGATCTGCTTCAGGAGCGGGTAAATGTTGTGGGAGGCGTCGCCTCCCAATGCGGTCAGAGTGGGAGAAGGGGTGAGGCTTCCGTCGATCAATGCGCATATGTCCCTGGCCTCGTCCTGGCTGAGCAGATCGGGGCATTCATCGGCGAGGGCGCACACCGCCGCCACCGAATAATCCTCATGGGTGGCCCGCCCGGTTTTTTCGCCGCTCCGGTACCAGTCCCAGGGCAGCGGAAGTTGTTCCCGCCCGGGCAGCAGGGGCTCGAAGGAGTGGGAAAACGGGGGATGGCCGATATCGTGCAGCAGGC
This sequence comes from Chloroflexota bacterium, assembly GCA_022572865.1. Next base: position 2,789 of record JACZVB010000325.1, read on the forward strand.
CCGCGAACCGGATAATCTGGCGGCAATAGGTCAATGCGCCGGCCGCCTCGAGGCGGCCGAGTACCTCC
>JACZVB010000326.1 GCA_022572865.1 Chloroflexota bacterium
ATCATCGATCATCGGGACATCATAGCTCCGGTGAAGGACGCCCCCTGGAGCGGCGGTGGAGCGATCACATCGTCCAACGTCTTGGCCTACAGCCTCGACACCTACCCGGACGGGGGCCCTCAGCCCACATCCTGGTTCGACTTCTTCGATGTGAACAAGTTCCCCGGGCGCCGGGGCGTCAGGGACAACGCCCACTTCAACGTACGAATGGGCATACTGGGAATGAACCCGGACTGGATAGACGATCCCGATAAGAGGCTGCTACTGGCTGCGCCTACGGAGGACCTGGTGGACCAGTCCTTTGCTTTCTGGGAGGAGTTCAAGCCGAACATCGATGTCTTCTGGCATGAGGGCTCCGAGTGCCCGCAGCTTCTCATAAGCGGGGAGCTTGACATGTGCACCGCATTGAATGGGCGAATCTCGGATGCCCAGAAGGCCGGGGCGCCCATCGCCATCTGCTGGGAGTGCGGCCACCTGATATCAACGGACTCCTGGGTAATTCCCAAGGGCCTGGCAGAGCAGGACCCCGACAAGTTCTACCTGGCCCAGCTCTTTCTGGCCTGGAACACCTTCCCAGAGGTGATGGTGAACCACAGCAAGTACATCAGCTATGGGCCTACCAATCTGAAGGCGCTGCCTTTGCTTGAAGCGCCGGAGTTCCAAAAGGTGCGGGATGAGCTTCCCTCCTCGTCCGCCAACATCCGCTTCGCCATCCCGGAAGACGAGAGATTCACAGGCTCTAGGATAGACGAGTGGCAGGTGCGATGGCTGGCCTTAATGCAGCAGTAGCAGGACAGGCTGCAACCCGGGGGTTAGCACCGATACCCGTATGAAAGAGTGGTGACGCCGGTGCGCTGCTTCCATGGTAGACCGAATTCTGGGATGGAATAGCGGCGCTGACGATGATAAAGGCATCTTTTAAGGTGTGTGCACGTTTACTTACATAAGAGAAGGGGATAAACTGGCAAAAGTTGGATAATGCCCTGGGAAGCGGTCTTGACAAAGTTGCTCCATAGGTTATAACCCCCGACAATCGTTCAGGACTTCTCAAATCACTCATAATCCAGATGCTAACCTGAGCCTGGACATCTTGTTGCTATGCTATAAAATTCCTTCGAAGACCTCCATTGATTAAAGGAGAAGATTGATGAACGTCTGATCTCAATTACTTCGTAACGAAAAAACAGCCGGGTCAAATACCATCTCGAAAGTGGAGCGGGATGAGTAGTCGGCCTTTTTTATTACCATACAAATAACCCTTTTAAATAGTGGCGGCTTTGTATGCCCGAAAGGCTAGAAGGCAATGGAGGAAAGCCTATGAGTCCTTGATTAGGGTCTACTTCGAAGCAAGCGACGAGCAACCGTATCAGATACATTTCTATGGAGAGGATAAATGAGTCATTTAACAACTGTTAGAAAGAGGGTGACGAGGCGCCGGGCCATCATAGGCGTCCTGAGCCTTCTTCTGGTGGTGGTGTTGGTGGCGGCGGCCTGTGGAGAGGACGCCACCCCGACCCCGCTGCCAGCGACGGCGGTACCTTCTGCGCCTGCGCCCACAGCGGTACCTTCTGCGCCTGCGCCCACGGCGGTACCTGCGGCGCCTGCGCCCACGGCGGTACCTTCAGCGCCTGCGCCCACGGCGGTGCCTTCAGCGCCTGCGCCCACCACGGGTATCAGGCCTATTGGAGAGTGGACGGTGGAGAACCCGGCGAACCTGGCGGAGATAGAGGCGGAGCTGGAGAATTTCCGGGGTGAAAGCCTTGTCTTCGTTTCCTGGGGCGGCGCCTACCAGGCGGCCCAGCGGGAGGCCTACATCGTACCCTTCACAGCAAAATTCGGCATCAACATCATCGAAGATAGCCCGGTGGAGTACCCGAAGATCCGCGTCATGGCGGAGACGGGCAACATCACCTGGCACGTCATCGATGTGGGACAGCGGGCCACCTACCAGTTCATAGCCACGGGTGACCTGGAGCTGTTGGACTTCAGCATTATCGACAACAGTGACCTGATGTCAGTAATGCAGACGAAATATAGCGCAGGCCCCGGTCTTACCTGGTCTACCGTACTGGCCTACAGCACCGAGTCCTACCCCGACGGCGGCCCCCAGCCCACGACCTGGGCCGACTTCTTCGACACCGACAAGTTCCCCGGCCGCCGGGGCTGGAGAGACAACGTCCACGCCATGACCACCTTCACTGCACTGGGCCTGCACCCCGAGTGGATGGGAGACCCGGAGAAGATGGCGATGCTGGGCGCTCCGTCCCCCGAGCTGGTGGATGAGACCTTTGCCTTCTGGGAGGGTTGGAAGGACAACATAGACGTCTTCTGGCACACGGGCTCCGACTGCCCGCAGCTCCTGATAAGCGGGGAGTTGGACATGTGCACGGCCTGGAACGGGCGGATCTTCAACGCTCAGACGGAGGGTGCGCCCCTCGGCATCGCCTGGGAGGCCGGGCACCTGCTCTCCACTGACGGATGGCTCATGCCCAAGGGGCTGAAGGAGCAGCAGCCCGAGACCTACACCCTGGCCAACCTGTTCATAGCCTGGACCATGTTCCCGGAAACTGCTGCACGGATCTCCCAGTTCATCTCCTATGGACCAGGGATCATTACAGCTATTCCTCTCCTGGATGGGCCGGAGTATGACGATGTGCGGGAGGAGCTACCCTCCTCATCGGCCAACATCGTCTTCGCCATCCTCGAGGATGAGCAGCACACCGGCCTCGCCATTGATGAGTGGCAGGAGCGCTGGCTGGGCGTCCTGCAGTAGTAGCGGATCGCTTCGGCTAAGCCTATGCGGTTAAGCCGAGGCCGTGATAAGCAGGAGTAGAAGT
>JACZVB010000327.1 GCA_022572865.1 Chloroflexota bacterium
TGGAGCCGCGACGTCAGAACAGAGACGGAGTAGACTACTTCCTGTTCGAGACCAAGAGGGGCTACTGCAGCTATTGCGCCTCCTCCATGACGGTGATGCTCCGCTCCGCAGGTATACCCGCCCGCCTGGTGGTAGGCTACTCGACGGGAGATTGGGACGAGGAGCAGCAGGCCTATGTGGTGACCAGCTCTAAGGCCCATCCCTGGCCCGAGGCGTATTTCCCGGAGTACGGCTGGATACCTTTCGAGCCGACGCCACCCAAGGGGGTGCTGCCCCGGGGGAACTACATAGGGGTGGAGGGCCCGCCGCTTCCTCGGGAAATAGTGCAACTGTTCCAGGGCGGAGACCCTCCAGGTCAGGGAGATGCCAGAGGAGAGGGCTCATCGGGCGGGTTTTTCGGCTCGATGCCCCTCTGGGTATCGGTTCCCCTGGTAGCGGCGCCGATTTCCCTTCTGCTGATCATCGTGCTGTTCCGGTTCTGGCTCGGCTACGGCCTGTCGGGCATGGACTACCGGAGCCAGGTCTACGGCCGCCTGTCCAGGCTCGGTTCCATGGGGGGGTACGGCCCCTCGCCCAATCACACTCCCAGGGAGTACACCCTGGCCCTGGCAATAGAGATGGATGCGGTGGAGGGTCACCTGGAGCGCCTGGGCGAGGCCTATGCTGTAAGCAGGTACAGCCCCTGGCCCCTCTCCCGGCAGGAGAGGCTGGACATTGAAGAGGCCTGGGGTTCCCTGCGCCGCCCCATGCTGTGGTGGGCCATCAGGCACAGGCTAACCTTCTGGAGGCGCGGTAGATGAAATACACCGTATTTGAGACGAAGCTGGGATGGATGGGAGTCATCGGATCAGCGAGGGGATTGAGGCGGATGACCATACCACTACCATCTCCCGAAGAGGCGTTTAGGGACCTGGAGCCCGACCTGGGAGAGGCGGACCTGGACCCGGGTTTCTTCGGAGACCTGGCCGGGCGAATGCAGCGCTTCTTCGAAGACGGAGAGGCCGCCTTCCCGGATCAGTTCGATCTTCCAGGGGCCACCCCTTTCAAAAAGGCGGTCTGGGAGGCCACCCGGAGCATCCCCAGGGGCGAGACCCGCAGCTACGGCGACATCGCAGTGCAGGTCGGCAGGCCCGGAGGCGCAAGGGCCGTGGGACAGGTCATGGCCTCCAATCCCATCGCGGTGCTGGTCCCATGCCACCGGGTTATAGCCAGCGACGGGGGGCTGGGGGGCTACGGGGGCCACTTAGAGGTGAAGAGGCGTCTCCTGACCCTGGAGGGTGCGATGAAGGGGATAAAAAGGTCCTGAGGACCGGCTAAGAAACCCGGGGTGCCGCTCGTCCTTCGGCAGGCTCAGAATGAGTGTAGGATTAGGCTTGAAATGGTTATTCGCTTCCCTCTTCTGTTCAGCTCCATACGGGTGGGTAACCTAACCCTCAAAAACAGGATCGTCAACACCGCGCACGGCACCGGCTTTACCAAAGACCACCTGTTTACCGATCAGCACCTTCACTACTACATGAGCCGGGCCAAGGGCGGGGTGGCGATGATCATCACCGAAAACGCCTCGGTACACCCTACAAGCAACGTCGGGTCACAGGACACCCTCTGGGGCTTCGACCCTCGCATAGTGGCCTCCTACAGGAAACTCTCCGAGGCCGTGCACCGCTGCGATTGCCACATCCTGGTGCAGCTGAGCCACCAGGGCCGTCAGAGCGGCAGCGTGGATGGGACGCCCCGATGGGCCCCCTCCCCCATCCCCTCCCCGGAGTCCACCTACGGGCCTCCAGAGGTCCCCCACGAGATGGACCCGGAGGAGATAGCCGAGCTGGTAGAGGCGTTTGCCGGGTCTGCCGCCCTGGCCAGGGAAGGTGGTATGGATGGGGTAGAGCTCCACGGCGGCCACGGGAACCTGATCCACCAGTTCTTCTCACCCCTGTCCAACCAGCGCAGCGACCGGTACGGCGGCAGCGTGGAAAACCGGGCCCGTTTCGCCCTGGAGATCATCGATGCGGTGCGACGGGCCGTGGGTGATGACATGGTGGTCGGGATGAGGATCAGCGCTGACGAGTTCCTCCCCGGGGGCCTGGACCTCGCTCAGATGCAGGAGACCTCGCGGCTCCTCACCGCCGCCGGAAGGCTGGACTATCTCAATGTCAGCAACAGCACCTACTCAGACCTGGGCAGCATGGCCAACCACATCCCCTCCATGTACCTGCCTCCCGCCGCCTTCTCTCACCTGTGGGCCGGGATCAAGGAGGCCGTCAATGTCCCGGTCCTGGGAATAGGGCGCATCAACAGCCCCCACCTGGCGGAGGAGATCCTGGCCCAGGGTAAGGCCGATCTGATAGGAATGGTCAGGGAGCTCATCGCCGACCCGAAGCTGCCCAACAAGGCCAGAGACGGGAGGGCCGACGACATCCGGCCCTGCATCGCCTGCCTGGAAAGCTGTTTGGGCCGAAGGACGAAGGGCAAATTTATAACCTGCATACACCATCCCGAGACCGGTCGAGAGGAGGAATGGGCCAGCATGCCCCGCCCCTCCCGCATCAAGACGGTGGCGGTCATCGGTGGAGGGCCGGCGGGGCTTGAGGCCGCCAGGGTGGCTGCCAATAGGGGGCATCAGGTAACCCTCTACGAAAGGACCGACCACCTGGGAGGTCAGATACCCGCCGTGGCTGCGGCGCCGAAGCGGGACGCCTTAGCCGGCATAACCGTCTTTTCGGAAGCCCAGGTCAGAAAGCTGGGTGTCGATGTGAGGCTGAGCATAGAGGTTACGCCCCAAATGGTCCTGGAGCTGAATGCCGCTGCGGTGGTCCTGGCCCTGGGGT
>JACZVB010000328.1 GCA_022572865.1 Chloroflexota bacterium
CCCTTCTCATGGGCAATCCCGAAGAGTGTTTGGAGAAGATCGAACGGTTCCGGGACCAGGCGAATGTTACTTATCTGCTCTGCCAGTTCGACATCGGAGGGCTGGAGACAGACAAGGCCATGGCCTCCATGGAGCTCTTTGCCAAAGAGGTGATGCCCAGGCTCCGGGAAGCCGAAAAGGCTGAGGCCCCGGGAGCCGCTTCTTAGGGCAAGCAGATTTCATCAGGAACCGACTCGGACTTGAAAAAAGGGGGAGCGAGTTGACCAAAGAGCGTATCGTATATCTGAACGGAGAGATGGTGCCCGAGAGCGAGGCCAAGGTCTCGATTCACGACCGGGGTTTCAAGCTGGGGGACGCCGTCTTCGATAATACCCGGACCTTCAACGGCGAGGTCTTCAAGGTCAGAGAGCACCTGGACCGGCTATACAGGTCCTGCAAATACCTGCGTCTCGACCCGGGCATGAGCAAGGACCGGATGGCCGAGCTGACCCACCAGGTGGTGGATGCTAACCTGCCCCTGCTGGAGGAGGGAGGGGACTACTGGGTAATCCAGCGGGTGACCCGGGGCGTCGACCCACCCTCCCACAACGCCGCCGATGCCACCGGCTGCACAGTGATCATACAGTGCGACCCGATCCCCTTCACCCAGCGGGCCACACTCTACCGGGACGGCATACGGGTCATTACACCGTCGATTCGCCGCACGCCGCCTTCCTCGCTGAGCCCCAGGGCCAAGACCCATAACTATGTGAACATGGTGCTGGCGGACCTGGAGGTCAGGGCCCAGGACCCCGATGCGTGGGCCGTCCTCCTGGACACCAACGGGAACCTGGCCGAGGGTACGGGTAGCAACATCTTCCTGGTGAAGGACGGGGCTATCTACACTCCCCAAGACCGGTACACGCTGGAGGGGATCAGCCGGCAGACGGTGCTGGACCTGGCCCACGAGATCGGCATAGAGACTGTGGAGGGGGACATCGATCTGTTCGACGCCTACAATGCCGACGAGGTCTTCATAACCTCCACCAGCCTGTGCATCTGCCCCGTGTCCAAGATAAACGGCGCTCCCATCGCCGACGGCAACATCCCCGGCCCCGTCACTGCGAGACTGGAGAGGGCCTACAGCGGGTTTGTCGGGGTGGACATCTTCCAGCAGTACCTGTCCAGGCTTCAGTAAGGCATCCACAACCGGTTAAGAGGCTGAATGCCGGCGTCACTACTCGGGTTTGCTCTGTTATGAGGGAACGCTGTGATCCGAGAGTATAACTTATTGGATCGCTTCAAACTTCCGTAGGAGGTATTCCGATGACTGTCAAATGTAAAGTCCTTCATGCGAAAGAGATCGAAGATGGGATGGTAGACGGTTCAGACAACTTGTCTCGAAGGCATTGGATGTTAGGCAAGGGCACGACAGAGAACTCGTTCGCCGGAATATGGCACCACGAACCAGGGTGTAGACTTCCACAATATGGCTGGAAGTGGCATGACGATGAGGAAATCGAATACATCGTGCAAGGTGAAATGACCCTGATGATTGCCGATGCTGATGGGAATCAGGTGGAGTCCCACGACCTCAGGAAGGGAGACCTATTTTTTATTGGAAAAGGGGTAAAACACGCATCCGAGCTCACAGGCGAAGAGACCTGCATAGGGCTCCTGTTCTGCCCAACGGCCTACGAACTCCCCCAGGGCCAGCCGGCCTGGAGTGATAAAACCGAAGATCCGGCAGGTTGGACGGATAAAAAAGCGAAGTTCTAATCAAGCAAAAGCTGGGTTTGTTGTGATGAAGAAGCAGTCACCGGGTCAGGAATGATAGGATCGATTGAACGCGCTCAAACCCTGGTTCGCCGCCTGGGACCGGGGGATGTATGGCTGGGCCGACGACGGCTCTGGCTCGGGCCACGTGCGAAGGGTGGACATATTCAAGGTGCGGGACGGGAAAGTGACGGAGAATCTCTGCTACGGCAAGGGTTAATTTCTAAAGAAACTTACCACTGCTTCCTTTTAGTCTCCCTGTCCCTGCAATGACCGTTGCTTCGCGGCCCGTGCTCTCGATCGGTCGTTTGCACATGCCCGACATTGCCGTTGTTGCTTACCGGGGGGCCGGTAGGTATTTTGCTCATCATAAGGATGGCCTTTTGGACAGTGGGTTTTCATACGCTGATGGATTCCGGTGTTACCCCGTTGCGCATTGGTCTGGCGACTAACAGGTTCGAGGTGGTTAGGATTGACACACCATTTGTTTTGACACAAATGGTCGATGTCCATGCCAGATGGAATATGTCCAATGAAAGTTTCGTAGGCAAAACGATGAGCGTATCCGAATGACCTGTTGAAGGTAAACCGGCCATATCCTTCCGGACTTATGTGAGCAAGCCATTCCCAACAAGAGTCGTCTCTTACTCGAACCTTCTTCCAAAAACGTTGCATTTGCTTCAATTCGTTATTTCTCCTCACCCTAAAGATCGCCAGAGTGGTGGATATTGAGAAGGATATTCATGTCGCTTTAATCATCTACTGCTGCTTCCCTGCGCTCCTGAATCAACTCTTCCGACAGCATCCTTCCCTCGGGAACATAGCGTCGCACTAAGGCCTGGGCACGCTTGATCGCTTGCTTTGCGGTAAGGATACGAATCTCTCCGTCCTCCAATAACATCATTACATGATCGCCAGGCTTGATGCCTAGTTGCTTTCGATAATTGGCCGGGATAACGACTCTTCCATCTAGCCCAATTTTTGTCTTTATATTCATCATCAGAGATCTCAGAGCTCCAGTAAGCCGAAGGCCACGGCGTATTCGCAGCCGGCCCTCTCTCCGGTCTCCGCG